>DAIOGL010000288.1:0-3707 GCA_036745235.1 Sulfuritalea sp. | reverse complement strand
GAGGTCGGTGATGATGACATCGGGCCGCGCCTCGGCGAGTATGCGCAATGCATCATCGCTGTTGCCGGCGATGCCTGCCACGGTGATGGTGCCGCGTTGCTCCAGCAGTTCCGCCAGACCCTTGCGAAACAGCGTGTGATCGTCGACCAGCAGGACGCGGATCGGTTCGGTGCTGGCCGGCATATTCATCCCGTGACGCCCCCTCCGGGCGGAAAGCTGAGCCTGACGCGAAAGCCGCCCCGCGGCAGGTTGGCGACTTCGAGGTGGCCGCCGATCTTCTGCGCCCGCTCGCGCATGATGGCGAGGCCGAAATGGTCGCGCAGTGCGGGGTGCTCCTGGAAGCCGCCGACGCGATTGGCGATGGCGAAGAAGCCCTGTCCGCCGCGGCCGTTGTCTTCGATCGTGGCGTTGTAATAGTCGCCGGCCGCCTCCAGGGTCAGGCTCGCCTCGGTCGCGCCCGAATGGCGCGCGACGTTGGCCAGCGCCTCCTGCAGGATGTGGAATACCTGGCTCTCCTGCTCCGGCGCGAGGCGCAGGTCGGTGAGCCGGTTGTCGTAGCGCAGCATGATGCCGGTGCGCTCCTGGAAGCCGCAGGCGAGGCCTTGCAGCGCATGCTGCAGGCCCATCGGGTCCATGCGGCTGCGAAACTGCACCAGCAGCTCGCGCAAATGACCATAGGCTTCGTCCAGCGCCTGGCCGACGTCGCCGGCATACTTGGCGGTGCGTTCCAGCGACTGCTCGGCAATCGCGTCGTTGAGCATCGCCATGCGCATTTTCATGTAGGCCAGCGTCTGCGCCAGTGAGTCGTGGATTTCGGCCGCCATCATCTGCCGCTCGCTGGTCAGCACGATGCGCAGGTTTTCGCGCTTGAGCCGCGCGTTTTCCAGCGCCATGCCCAGATGCTCGCCGATCGAGCGGAACAGCAAGGCGACTTCCTCGGGCAACTCGAAGGCTTGCGGCAGGTACAGGTTGTACGTGCCGAGAAGTCGTCCCGCATTCGACAGCGGCACCACCACCATCGCCTGGCAGCCCGTCTTGAAGAAGTTGCCGCCGGTGCGCTCATCGCAGCCCTTCAGGTCGATCTCGAACAAGGGACGGTTCAGGCCGATGGCGACCCCGCACTGGCCGCAGTCGCGCGAGACGAGGCGTTCCTTTTCCACGACTTCAGGCGGCAGGCCGCGCGACGCGACCATGCGCAAGTGCTGGCCGTCGCTGGTCAGCACCCGCACCACGCCGGCGTCGGCCTTGGCCAGGCGAATCATGGTGCCCAGGAAGCGGCCGAGCAGTTCGTCGAGGTCGTCCTCGTCGGCCAGCGTGCTGGAAATCTCGCCAAGGACATGCAGCGCTTCCAGCGTGTGGCTGCCGGAGGGATCGAGATCCAGTTCGGCGTGCGGTTGCGCGGGGTCGATCTCGTTCATCGTGTTCATTCGGGAACAGGCCAGACGCCGGAGGCGATCTTGTCGGCCCACATCAGGGCGGTGATGGTCTTGCCATCGGTGATCTCGCCGTCGCGCACCGCCAGAATCGAATCGGCCACGCTCATTTCGATGACCTCGAGAAACTCGCCGTGATCGCGCTGATGGCCGACGTAGATCAGGCCGCTGGCCCAGAAAATTTCGATGCGCTCGTCGGAGTAGCCGATGCACGGATGCATCGTCGCCACATGGCGCCAGAACTTCGCCTGGTGGCCCGTCTCCTCGCGCAGCTCGCGCTTGGCGGTATCCAGCGGATGCTCGTCGGGATCGATCTTCCCGGCAGGCAGCTCGACGAATATGCGCTGCAGCGGGTAGCGGAACTGGCGCTCGAACAGCAGCTTGCCGTTGTCGAGCCAGCCCAGCACCACAACGGCCCCGGGATGGGCGATCCACTCGCGGACGGCCTCGTGGCCGTTCGCCATGCGCACAGCGTCGCGCCGCACGTGGAGCAGCTTGCCGTCAAAAACCGGCTCGCTGCTTACGGTGTGTTCGATCAGGTCGGAATCGTCCATGGCGGTTTGATGGCGGGAATTGAGCGTGAGCTTGAATGGCAGCACTATCTTATATCAGCGCTGCGCAGAAGCAGAACGCCGTTCCATCAGGAGCAAAGCCGCCATGCGGGCAATGCATGACGGCTTTGCGGGAACTTCGGACAGGCAGCTTAAAGCGAGCGCATCAGCGTCGTGGTGCAGATCATCATCACCGCATCGGGGAACAGGCCGAAGGCGGCAACGGCGAGGCCGTTGAGCGACAGCAGGAAGCGCACATCCAAGCCGGCCGCGATCGGTGCGGAATCGACCGGGGTATCGAAATACATCAGCTTGACCACCCGCAGGTAGTAGAAGGCGCCGATCAGCGAGAACATCACGGCAACCACGGCCACCGCTGTGTAACCGGCCTTGATGGCCGCCAGCAGCACCGCGAACTTGGCGAAGAAACCGATGAAGAAGGGGATGCCGGCCATCGAGAACATGATGATCAGCATCATTGCGGCGAACCAGGGGCTGCGCTTGTTGAGCCCCTTGAAGTCCTCCAGGTTCTCCGCTTCGTACCCGGCTCGCGACAGCAGCAGCACCATGCCGAAAGCGCCCAGCGACATCAGGACGTAGGCGACGGTGTAGTAGAGCGCCGAGCTGTAGGCATTGATCGCGGTGAAAGCATCCACCTGGCCGCCGACCACGCCCGACATCAGGCCGAGGACCATGTAGCCCATGTGCGAAATCGCGGAGTAGGCCAGCATGCGCTTGATATTGGTCTGCGCGATGGCCGCCAGATTGCCCAGACCGATGGACAGCACGGCCATGATCAGCAGCATCTGCTGCCAGTCGACCGCCAGGCCGAACAGGCCATAGACCAGCAGGCGCAACGCCATGGCGAAGGCGGCGAGCTTCGGCGCGGAACCGATGAACATGGTCACCGCCGTTGGCGCGCCGTGATAGACATCGGGAATCCACATGTGGAAGGGCACCAGGCCCAGCTTGAAGCCGATGCCGGCGACAAGGAAAACCAGTCCGAGCACCAGCACCGGCTTTTCCGCCTGGCCGTGATACAGCGCCTGCGCGATGCCGCCGATTTCGAGGGAGCCGGTGGTGCCGTAGATCATCGACATGCCATAGAGCAGCAGGCCCGAGGCCAGTGCGCCGAGCACGAAGTATTTCATTGCGGCCTCGGTGGCGCGCGTGTTGTCGCGGTCGATCGCAACCAGGCCGTAGAGGGACAGCGACATCAGTTCGAGGCCGAGATACACGGTCAGGAAGTTGGCCGCCGAAATCATCACCATCATGCCCAGCGTGGCGTACAGCACCAGGACGTAGAACTCGCCCTTGTCCAGCCCGCGATCGGCCATGTACTGCCGGCTGTACACCAGCATCATGATCACCGCAAGGTAAGTCATGAGCTTGAGGAAGTCGCTCAAAAGGTCGTCGACGAACATGTTGCCGAAGGTCAGCGTGGTCTGGCCGTCGGAGGTGACCAGCGTGATTGCGGCGCAGCCGATCATGGTGATCACGGTCAGCATGGCCGCCATCCAGCGATGGGTGGCGCCAAAAACCAGGTCGACAAACAGTACCAGGAAGGACATCAGCAGGAGAAAAATCTCCGGTGCTGCCGGGTACAGGTCGGGCATCACGAAATTATTCAGCATCGCTTCTCTCGTGTCTCTTGTTGCCTGCCCGCAAAGCGGAGTTCCAGGCATGCAAAGCACCTGCCCGCAGAGCGGAGTTCCAGGCATGC
>DAIOGL010000287.1:0-3772 GCA_036745235.1 Sulfuritalea sp. | reverse complement strand
GCATTGTATGAAGATTCGTCGCCGTCCCGCCAGCGCCGACTTTCGGCCATGGCGCAGTTGGCGGTCAGGCGTGCGGCAGGTGGCCCGCTGCCAGCGCCAGGCGATAGATGCGCAGCGCGACCTGGGCGTCGTCGGCCGCGTACAGCATCTGGCGCTCGGTCAGCCGCGGATTGGCCCAGTTGGAGGTAGTGGTACGTTTGGATTTCTGCATTCGTCGGCCGAGGTATCTGGCGACGGCGGTCTTCGCCCCCAGAGTCTGCCGCGGCTTGTCGGTGGGCAGCGCGCGCGAAAGGTCGAGCACATGTTGCGCCTCGATGCCGAGGCGCGCGCGCAACTGCGCGAGATCGCTGCCGAGGCCGAAACCCACTTTCAGGATCCGCCGCGATTCGAGAACCTCGCGCAGGCGGTGGTGATCCGTCTGGTGGCGGACCGGGAACAGGTAAACGCGGTCTGCCGTTGCCAGCTGGATCAGATGCGGCCCGCTGGAGACCTCGCCCTTGGCGAAGGTCGGCTTCGCCTCGGTGTCGAAACCGAGAACGGTTTCCTCCAGCAGCGCCCGGTATGCGTCATGCGCCGACGCCGGCGAGTCGACCAGCACGATGTCGGCGATCGTCACGCCCTCGTAGAGCGGCAGTTCCGGTTCGACTGCGGCAGGTGGATGGATGGGAGTAGGGAGCATGGTCGCAAGTCGGTCTACAATGGCATACTTTAACGCCTGAGTCCCTTCGCATGGCTGAAACCGCGTTCTGCTATCACTGTCGCCAGCATCACCCAAAATCGGAAATGCGCCAGATCGAAACCAAGGCCGGCAAGCGCTGGCGCTGCATCCGCAGCATCGAGGCCACCCGCCAGGGGCAGGCCGCGCGCGAAGCCTACGGCCGCCAGGTATCCGAGATGAACAAGTCCGAGGCGCAAAGCCGGGCGAGACTCAGCAAGCCGATCGTCACGCCCACCTGACGACTGCCGCTCATGCGCCGCGGGCTTGCCGTTCTCCTGCTTGCAGCACTCGCGGCCTGTGCGCCGCTGCCGCCGGGCCAGGGGCGCGGAGCACTCTGGCAACCCTCACCGAACTTCGACCTGCGCCGGCCCAATTTCGTCATCCTGCACCAGACCACCAACGACAACGCGGCAACTGCCCTGGCGACCCTGACCGACCCGCAGCGCAAAGTCAGCGCCCATTACCTTGTCGGCCGTGACGGTGCAGTCATGCAACTGGTCGACGAAAACTCGCGCGCCTGGCATGCCGGCGAATCCTGGTGGGGCGGCCTGACCGATCTCAATTCCGCCTCGATCGGCATCGAACTCGACAACACCGGCGACGAGCCCTTCGCCGAAGCGCAGATCGTCGCTTTGCTCGCCTTGCTCGACGAGCTGCGCACGCGCTATCCAATTCCGGCGGCAAATTATCTGGCCCATGGCGATGTCGCTCCGGCGCGCAAGGTCGATCCGAGCCGCCTGTTCCCCTGGCAGCGGCTGGCCGCGCATGGCTTCGGCCTCTGGTGCGACGCGCCGCCGCCCGCCGCCCCGGCCGGCTTCGATGCGCTGCTGGGCCTGCAGGCGCTGGGTTACGACATCGCCGCCCCGGCCGCCGCGCGCGCGGCCTTCCGCCGCCATTTCATGGGCAGCGATGCCGACGCCGAACTCGCACCCGCGGAGCAGGCCCTGCTCTCTTGCTTGCTGCAGAAGAAAGTAGCGCGAGAATGAGAACACGCTACCCGGAGATCCCCCCTTACATCACCAAGGACGGCTCCGAGATCAGGGAACTGATTCATCCGTCGCTGCACGGCAACCGCCTGCAGAGCCTGGCCGAAGCCACAGTCGCGCCGGGAGCGCGGACGCAGCTGCACCGCCATGCCCTGACGGAAGAGCTGTACCACGTCAGCGCCGGCAGCGGCATCATGACCCTCGGCGATACCTGCTTCAAAGTCGGCGCCGGCGACACGGTGCTGATCCCGCCCGGCACACCGCACCGGATCGAAGCCACCGGCGCGGAGCCCTTGCGCATCCTTTGCTGCTGCAGCCCGCCCTATTCGCACGAGGACACCGAACTGCTGGGGGACGGCTGATGGCTGGCAATCTGTTTGCCGACCTGTCGGCCGCCCCGGAAGCGGCCGAGCGCATGGAAGCCCTGCTGGCCCGACCCGGCCTGCGCATCGAACGCATCGTCTCCAGCGGCCAGGCCAGCCCGCCGGGATTCTGGTATGACCAGGTCGATGCCGAATGGGTACTGCTGCTGAGCGGTGAAGCACTGCTGCGCTTCGAGGATGAAGCGGAAGCCCGCCATCTGAAGCCGGGCGACTGGCTGCACATCGCACCGCACCGCCGTCATCGCGTCGAATCGACCTCGGCGGGCGCGCCGACCGTCTGGCTGGCGGTGCACTTCCCCGAATAGATCAGGCGCCGAGCTTGCGCGCCAGCATCCGGCGCAGCCAGGCCTTGCGACCTTCCTCGAACACCCACATCAGCGCGGCGCCGGCCAGCGCCAGCAGCCAGGCCTCGGCACCGATGGGTGCGGTACCGAACAGCCAGTTGCCGGCCGAGGTGTAAATGATGAACAGGATCACGCCCAGTTCTGCCGCCAGGCCCAGCAGGATGTAACGATTGTCGAAGAGCCCGACGGAGAGCGAGGACTTGAACGGGTGGCGGCACAGGATCACATTCATCATCTGCATCACCACGATGGTCGCCAGGCAGGCGGAGGTGGCCTGCAGGTACAGCGGATCGGCCCGGTCGAGGCTGACGCCATAGTGCCAGCCGGCCGCCTCGAGCACGAAGAAGAACACCGCCATCGCCGCGGCCGCTTCCAGCACGCCGAGAAACAGGTAGGCGCGGACCAGCAGGCCCCATGACAGCAGGCGCTCGTTGCGCGCCCTGGGCGGCCGTTGCATCACGGCGGGATCAGGTTTCTCGGCACCCAGCGCGAGTGCCGGCAGCATGTCGGTGCCGAGGTCGACGGCGAGGATCTGGATGATGGTCAGCGGCAGCGGAATGCGGAACAGGACGAAGGCGAGGTAGGGCACCATTTCCGGAATGTTCGAACTCAGGATGTAGGTGAGGAACTTGCGAATGTTGTCGAACACCGCGCGGCCTTCCTCGATCGCGGCGACGATGCTGGCGAAGTTGTCGTCGAGCAGGATCAGGTCGGCGGCCTCCTTGGCCACGTCGGTGCCGCCGATGCCCATGGCGATGCCGATGTCGGCGGTCTTCAGCGCCGGCGCGTCATTCACGCCGTCGCCGGTGACGGCGACGATTTCGCCCCTCTTCTGCAGCGCCTGGACGATCAGCATCTTCTGCTCGGCGGCGACGCGGGCGAAGATGATCTCCTTGGCATCGAGCGCCAGGTGCAGGTGCGCCGGCGAGATGGAGCGCAACTGGTCGCCCGTGATGACCACCGGCTGGTCGCCTTTCACCAGGCCGATCTGGCGCGCGATCGCCAGCGCCGTGTGCGGGTGGTCGCCCGTGACCATGATGATGCGGATGCCGGCCGTGGCGCAGCGCGCGACGGCATCGGGAACTTCGGCTCGCGGCGGGTCTTCCAGCCCGACCAGCCCGGAGAGGATCATGCCCCGCTCTTCGTCCGGCATGCCGTCCTTGACCGGACAATGGGCAAAGGCCAGCACGCGTAGTCCCGCCTCGGCCATCTGTCGCTGTGCCGCCAGCAGCCGCGTTCTTGCCACCGGATCGAGCGGTGTGATGCCGGCGTCGAACTGCACGAAGTCGCAGGCGGCGAGCACGGTCTCCGGCGCGCCCTTGCAGTAGAGCATGCGGCCCT
>DAIOGL010000286.1:0-3779 GCA_036745235.1 Sulfuritalea sp. | reverse complement strand
GTCCAGCAACCGCGTCAGGCGTTCACTCTCCTCGTTGATGATGCGCACGAAGCGGGCGGCCTTTTCCGGCTTCAGGTCCGGAGTGTGGCGAAGTATTTCGGAGAATGACCGGATCGAGGCCATCGGGGTGCGAACCTCGTGGCTTACCTGGCTGAGGAATTCGTCCTTCTGGCTATCCAGTTGCTTCAGACGCTCGACGGCTACACCGAGCTGCCGCGACTTTTCCTCCAGCTCCTGGCTGTAGGCACGGATCCGTTGGGTCTCGTCGGCGATCTTCATCAGTTCGTCGAGACTGATCGTCTCGACGGTCACCACCTGCGAGACCAGCGCGCGGGCCGATGCCGCGCCAACGCTACCGGCAAGTTTTCGCTCAAGCTGCGTGATGAAGGCATCGTCTGCGATCGGCGTATCAACGGCGAGATTCTGCGCGTGGGCCGCCTGCCGGAAAAACTCCCGCGCCTCGTACTCGCCGAGGATGCGCTGTGCCAGCACGCTCAACTCCTGCACGGGCGCCGTGCGGCGCATTACGATCGACGCCGTATCGGCGGGGGCGCGAAATACGTCGACGAACAGGGTGCTCTGGAGGCGTTCCAGCGGTCTTGGCTCCCGGGCGAGCGAGACCGCCGCGAACAGGAAGGTGTTGACCCCCAGGCTCCAGAAAACGGAATGCACCAGCGGATCCATTCCGTTCAGGCCGAACAGCGCCTGCGGCCGCAGCCATGCGAGGGCGAACAGCCCGCTCTCCACGACGTCGGGGGTGACGATGAACCCGAAATTGGGCAACAGCAGCGTGTAGGCCCAAAGCCCTGCGCCCGCAGCGAGACCGACCAGCGCACCGCCGACATTGGCGTGACGCCAGAACAGGCCGCCAACCAGAGACGGCAAAAACTGGGCGACGCCGGCGAACGCGATGAGGCCGATCGAGGCAAGGGCTCCCGGCGAACCGCTCAGGCGGAAGTACAGGAAGCCGAGCATTAGCAGCACGCAGATGCTGATGCGCCTGGAACTCATCAGCAGGCCGCGGATTTCGCCGCTGACGCTCTCACGCACCCAGTTCAGGCGCAATGCAAGCGGCATGACAATGTGATTGGACACCATGGTGGATATCGCGATGCACGAGACGATCACCATCGAGGTGGCCGACGAAAAGCCGCCGAGGAAGGCGAACATCGCGACCGCGTCATGGCCGGCCCACATCGGCAGCGTGAGCACAAACATGTCCGGATTGGATCCCGCTGGCAGGAAGGCGATGCCTGCAATGGCAATCGGGACGATGAACAGGCAGGTAAGAAACAGGTAGAGCGGGAACAGCCAGGAGGCGGTGCGCTGCTGGCGTTCGTCGGAGTTCTCGACCACGATGACGTGGAATTCGCGCGGCAGGCAGACGATCGCGGCGGCGGCGAGAAAGGTGGTGGTAATCCAGCGTGACCCGAACGCATCCGGTGCATGCAGCAATTCGGCTGGCGCGTGGGCGAAGATTGCTGCAGGTCCGCCGCCGATCCCCCAAACCACCAGCGCGCCGACCACCAGCAGCGCGGCAAGCTTGACCACCGCTTCGAACGCGATTGCCGCCACGACACCGGGGTGCTGCTCCTTGGCGTCGATGTTGCGCGTGCCGAACAGGATCGAGAATATCGCGAGACCCACGGTGATCCAGAATCCGAGCCGGAAATCCGGTCCGGCGATGGGGAGTCCGGCGAGCGGATCCGGCCCGGCGTTGCCGACGACCTGAAAACTCGTCGTGATCGCCTTGAGCTGCAGTGCGATGTAAGGCATCGACACGACAACGCTGATCAGCGTCACGAGCGCGGCGAGTGGCGCGCTCTTGCCGTAACGCGAGGAGATCATGTCGGCGATGGAGGTAATTCCGTTGAGATGGCCAATACGCACCAGCTTGCGCAACAGCAACCACCATCCGACAAAAATCAGCGTCGGGCCGAGGTAGATCGTGGCGAATTCGAGCCCGCTGCGCGCCGCCGAACCGACCGCTCCGTAAAACGTCCATGACGAGCAATAGACCGAAATCGACAGCGTGTAGACCAGCGGCGACTGCAGCCAGCCAAGGCGTCCGGAGCGGGCACGCCGGTCCCCCGCATAGGCCACGGCGAACAGTACCGCGACATACACCAGGGCGATGGCGAGGACGAGATTGGCGGACCGCATTACAGGCGACGCGCCAGCAGCGCGGCAGCGACGACGAGCCCGAGCCACACGCCGAACACGTAAATCACGATCAGCGGGAGGCCGGCGAACTCGACGTCAGCGGCAAATATCCTGATCACCGGCGGCATCAGCAGCGTCACGCCCAGCACCGGCAGCAGCGCGGCGGCATCGCGAAGGCGTCCCGAGGTCGGCGGCGACTTCACGGCTGAACGGCGGCGTCAGGCCCGCGTAGTGAGGTGGCGCACCGCGTCGACGATGTCGCGGTTCGAGAATGGCTTCGTCATGAACGCCTCGACGCCGATCGTTTCCGCCATCTGGCGGTCATGCGCCTGCCCCTTGGCGGTAAGCACGATGACCGGCATCGCTTTGAGCACGGGATCGGACTTGACGAATTTGAGCACCTCGAAGCCATTCAGCAGCGGCAGCATGACATCGAGGATCATGGTGTCGGGCGGATCGAAGCGCAGGTGCCGCATGGCTGCTTCGCCGTCGCTCGCCGCGCGCACCTCGAAGCCTTCCCGCTCGAGCACGAAGGTGAGCGATTCGACGAGGTGAGAATCATCCTCGACAAGCAGGATTCGGACGGCCATTCGCTACTCCTCCTGCCCGCTCGATCGGCGGGTCGTTGCGCAAGTGTAGCGCGTCTGCGCCGCGTTACGCATCAATGATCGGGTCTTCTTCGCGGTAGGCGCATGCGCGGCGAACGCACGTGCGGCAGTTCGTTCCGACCGGAACGATCCCCGCCGGGGACGCGGTCGATAGTCCGTCGCCATAAATAGTCTGGTCGGCGTAAAGGGCATTGCAGGCGAGCATTATCGACAGCAGGCGCCGTGGCATCGCGAAGGCCGGGCGTGTCTTCTCCACGGTCTGTGCGACGAACAGGAAGCGGTCTCCGGAAGGAAACTCCGCGAGTTGCCGTACCACCGCTCCGGGAGCCTGGAATGCCCCATAGGCAGCCCACAGCGGGCAGGCGTTGCCATGGCGAGGAAGCGACAGGTGGGGCAGGGCGAAGCGCTTTGTGACAAAGCCGGCTGCATCCACGCGCAGCAGGCCGAAGGGGATGCCCGACTCCCCCGGTCGGCGCAGTGTCACCAACCGGTGGCAGACCTGCTCGATGCTCGCCAGGAAGCGCCGTGCGAGATACTCGATATCGTAGCGGGATCGAGCCGCAGCATCGCGAAACGCGGCGTACGGCATCAGCACCGCCGCAGCCAGATAGGACGACAGCGCACGCTCGGCGCGTCGCCGCGCCATATCGCTGGTCAGTGCGGTCGCACGGTCAAGTTCGGCCGCGATGCTGCGACCGCCGTCATGCAGCGCCGTGGCCGTTCGGGCCAGGGCAAAACGTCTGGATGCCGGTGGTGCGGAGTCGGCGATGGTGATCGTCCGCGCCACCGGGTCGTAGGCAAAATCGCGCGGGTCGACGCCGGGCTGCAGGTCGGCCGCAGCTTGCACCCGCAGCTGCACCGAATGCCTGCGCTCGAGAAACCCGAGGAGTTCGCCGTCCCCGCAATTGCCTTCAATCCCTGCTGCGGTGCGAAATTCTGCAGCGACGCGCTCAAGCTCCGGAAAGTAGTTGTCACGCTCCACGAGAAAGTCATCGAGTTCCTCGACCG
>DAIOGL010000285.1:0-3781 GCA_036745235.1 Sulfuritalea sp. | reverse complement strand
CGCTCCCTTCCGCGCGAACTGCTGCACCTCGCCTGGCCGGTGCTGATCGCCCAGGCCGCGGTGATGGCCAATGGCGTGATCGACACACTGATGGCCGGCCATCTGTCCTCGACCGATCTTGCTGCCGTCGGCATCGGCGCCAGCATCTACGCCACGGTCTTCGTCACGGCCATGGGCGTGCTGCTCGCGCTGCCGCCGGTGGTCGCCCACCATTACGGGGCCGGCCGCTACACCGAGATCGGCGCCGACGTGCGGCAATGCGCCTGGCTGGCCCTGGCCTTGTCGGTGGCTGCCTTTGCCGTGTTGAAGCATCCCGATCCGCTGCTGGCCTTTTCGCGCCTGACGCCGGAGGTCGAAATCAAGGTGCGCGCCTATCTCGACGGCGTGGCCTGGGCGGTGCCGGGCGTGCTGTTCTTCCGCGTCTTCTTCGGCTTCACCACCGGCATCGGCCGGCCGCGGCCGGTGATGGCCTTCAATCTGCTCGGCCTGTTGCTGAAAGTGCCGCTCAACTGGATTTTCATGAACGGCCATTTCGGTTTTCCGGCCATGGGCGGAGCCGGTTGCGGCTGGTCGACCGCCGTGATCACCTGGACCCTGGCCACGCTGGCCTGGCTGTGGTGCCGGCGCGATGCCGACTACGCGCCCTACGCCGTGTTCGCCCGTTTCGATCCGCCACGTCTGGCGGCCCTGCGCGAGTTGCTGGTGCTCGGCCTGCCGATGGGTGCGACCTTCCTGGTCGATGTCACGGCCTTCACCTTCATGGCGCTGTTCATCGCCCGGCTCGGGCCGGAAATCTCGGCCGCGCACCAGATCGCCGCCAATGTCGCGGTGTTCGTCTTCCTGGTGCCGATGGCGCTGGGCAGCGCGACGGGTGTGGTGGTCGGGCAGGCGCTGGGTGCCGGCGACAGTCGGCGCGCGCGGCACGCCGGTTTGCTCGGGCTGGCGGTCGGCTGTAGCGCCGCGCTTGTGTTCGGCGCCGCGATCCGGCTCGGCGCCGGGCCGCTGGCGCGCGCCTACACGGCAGACGCGCGGGTGGCCGCCGCCGCCGCGACGCTGCTTGGCATCGTGGCCTTCTACCACCTGGCCGATTCGGTGCAGGCGGTCATGGCCCAGGTGCTGCGCGGCTACAAGCGATCCACGGCGCCGATGGTGATCTATGCCGTCGCACTGTGGGGCGTGGGCCTCGGCGGCGGCTATCTGCTGGGCTTGACCGATACGTTCGGCGCGCCGCGCGGGGCCGCGGGATTCTGGATGGCGGGAGTGGCGAGCCTGTCGCTTGCGGGGGCGGGCGTGCTGGCCTACTTCCTGCGCATTTCGGCTCAGACCATTCCGGCGCCGGCCGCCACCAGCGCGTAGCGCGCCGCCTTTCCGGCTGCCATCCACGCCGCGCAGGCGAGCGCCGGCAGTCGCAGCCAGCCGGCGGCGGCGCACAGGGCATCGCCGATGACCGGCGCCCAGGCCAGCAGGAGGATGGGCGGACCGCGCCGTCTTGCCAGCGCCGACTTCTCCGGTGCGAGATGCTGCGGCAGCAGGCGGCCCATGTAATAAGTCACCATGCCGCCCAGCGTATTGCCCAGCGTCGCCAGCACCAGCGCCGGCAGCGTTTGTTCCGGATGCAGCCTGATCACGGCGAACAACACCGCTTCGGAACCTCCAGGCAGCAACGTGGCGGAAAGGAAACTGGCGAGAAAGAGGCCGGCCAAACCGGCTTCCGCCGTGAAAGCGAAGTCCATGGCACATGTTACCCTTTGCGGTTACCGAACCTTCCGCCCTGCTGCCATGGATTATCTCGAAAGAATTCTCAACGCCCGCGTCTATGATGTTGCCATCGAGACGCCGCTGGAGCCTGCTCCCATCCTTTCTGCGCGCGTCGGCAACAGGATCCTGCTCAAGCGCGAGGACATGCAGCCGGTGTTCAGTTTCAAGCTGCGCGGCGCCTACAACAAGATCGTCCATCTGACGCCGGCGCAGCGCAAGCGCGGGGTGATCTGCGCCTCGGCGGGCAATCATGCCCAGGGGGTGGCGCTCTCGGCGCAGAAGCTCGGCATCCGCGCCGTGATCGTGATGCCGACGACCACGCCGCAGATCAAGATCGACGCGGTGAAAAAGCTCGGCGGCGAAGTCGTGCTGGCCGGCGATTCCTACGACGCGGCTTACGCCCATTCCCTGGAGCTGGAGAAGAAGCAGAAACTCAACTTCGTCCATCCCTTCGACGATCCGGACGTGATCGCCGGGCAGGGCACCATCGGCATGGAGATCCTGCGCCAGCACCCGGACACGATCGAGGCGGTGTTCTGCTGCGTCGGCGGCGGCGGGCTGATCTCCGGCGTGGCGGCCTACATCAAGCGCCTGCGGCCGCAGATCAAGGTCATCGGCGTCGAAGCCGCCGATGCCGATGCCATGGATCGCTCGCTGAAAGCCGGCAGGCGCGTGCGACTCGACTCGGTCGGCCTGTTCGCCGACGGCGCGGCGGTCAAGTATGTCGGCGCCGAGACATTCCGCCTCTGCCGCGAATACGTCGACGAAATGGTGCTGGTCGATACCGACGCGATTTGCGCGGCGATCAAGGACGTCTTCGAGGATACGCGCTCGATTCTTGAGCCGGCCGGCGCGCTCGCCGTCGCGGGCGCCAAGGCCTGGGCCAAGAAGCATGGCGTGCAGGGCAAGACCCTGGTGGCGGTAGCTTCCGGCGCCAACATGAATTTCGACCGCCTGCGCTTCGTCGCCGAGCGCGCCGAAGTCGGCGAACAGCGCGAGGCCGTGCTGGCCGTGACGCTGCCGGAGAAGCCCGGCGCCTACAAGAAATTCGTCTCGCTGATCGGTTCGCACAACATCACCGAATTCAATTACCGGTTCCACGATGCCGCCGAGGCGCATGTGTTCGTCGGCATGCAGGTGGCCAATCGCAGCGAGGCGACCAGGCTGGTCCAGCAACTGCAGAAGAACGGCTACCCGGCGCTGGATCTTACCGACGACGAAATGGCCAAGCTGCACATCCGTCATCTGGTCGGCGGCCATGCGGCGCAAGTGAAGCACGAGCTGATCTATCGTTTCGAGTTTCCCGAGCGCCCCGGCGCTCTGATGCACTTCCTCAACAAGATGAGCGCCGGCTGGAACATCAGCCTGTTCCATTACCGCAACCACGGCGCCGATACCGGTCGCGTGCTGGTGGGCATGGAAGTGCCGCCCAAGGAGATGAAGGACTTCCGCGTCTTTCTCAAGAACCTCGGCTATCGTTTCTGGGACGAATCGAAGAACCCGGCCTACCGCCTCTTCCTGGGGTAGATGTGGGGCTCGCGCGACGTCTCGGACGCAATTTCGGGATCATCGCGCTGGCCGCCGCACTGCTGGCGACGACCGTTGCCGAGGGCCTCTATCGCTCCGGCGTCGCGACGCGCATCGAGTATCTCTACACGGACCTGTGGCATCGGCTGCTCGGGCCGCGTGAAGCGCCGCGCCACACGGCGCTGGTCATGCTCGACGATCCGACGCTGAACGAGCGGCCGGACGAACCGCTGGCCTTCTGGACGCCGCATTTCGCGAGAGCGGTGGGCGTCCTGCGCGAAGCCGGCGTCAAGGTCGTCGCGATCGATTTCATTTTCAGCGGCAGCCCCGAACGCTGGATCGGGAAGCTGGGGCTGATAGGGCGTGAGGCCTCGCGCAACTACGACCAGCCTTTCCGCGAGCAGATCAACCGGGGCGGCGTGCTGCTGGCCGGCTTCAGAGTCGGCGCCGGCGACACGGTGAACGATTTCATCCTGCCCAGCCCGGATTACCTGCT
>DAIOGL010000284.1:0-3782 GCA_036745235.1 Sulfuritalea sp. | reverse complement strand
TTTCCGGGGGGCTCGATTCGACGGTTTTGCTGCACGCTGCCAGCTGTCTGACCGAAGACGCGAACATTGGGCTTTCGGCGGTCCATGTGCATCACGGACTGAGCCCCAATGCCGACGCGTGGGCCGACTCCTGCGCTCAGGTTTGCCGGCAGTTGGACGTTTCCCTGATGGTGCAGCGGGTTGATGTTCCGCTAAACACGGGCGAAGGCGTCGAAGCGGCGGCGCGGCGCGTGCGCCACAAGGTGCTGGCCGAGCATTCCGCGCAATGGATTCTGCTTGCACACCATGCCGATGACCAGGCCGAGACTGTCCTGCACAACCTGTTTCGCGGTGCTGGTGTACGGGGAACCGCGGCGATGCCCGAATCCCGCGGCCGCGTGTTGCGTCCGCTGCTCGGTCTGCCGCGCGACGAGCTGCTTGCCTATGCGCGCGCTCGCCGTTTGAACTGGGTCGAGGACGACAGCAATGCCGATCGCCGCTACACGCGAAATTTCCTGCGACACGAGATCCTCCCGCTGATTGAGTCGCGCTTTTCCAAGGCCAGCGAGCAGCTTGCCGCCGCGGCGGACCGCTTCGGCGAAGCGGCTTCTCTGCTCGATGATCTTGCTTCCGTGGATCTCGGCGGCTGCCGCCCTGAATTCCCATTGCCTTTGAGCTTGTTCCGCAATCTGCCCGAACCGCGCGCGCGAAACTTGTTGCGCGCCATGTTGACGTGGCATCAGGTGCAGCCGCCTGACGAGCGGCGCCTGACCGAGTTCGTGCGCCAGTTGCAGACGGCGGGGACCGACAGGCATCCCCGCATCGACCTCGGTCCCTATTCCTTGTGGTGCGAAGCAGGCCGGCTCTGCTTCAAGCTTTCGGACTAGTCTTCCGGGCTTTCCCCAAGGAGGCTCAGCCTCTGCGACAACTCGACCGCCGAGCGGACCTGCATCTTTTCGAAAATGCGGGAACGATGGACTTCGACGGTGCGCATCGCAATTCCGAGTTCGTCGGCGATGACCTTGTTTAGCTTTCCGGCCAGGATCAGCTGCATGATCTCCTGCTCGCGCCGGGTAAGCTGGGTGAGCTTTTGCTGCAACAACTGGATCGAGCCGTCCCTGACACTACGCTTCGCATCGTGGGCGATTGCCGCAAGAACCTTGTCGACCAGCGCATTGTCGTCATAGGGCTTCTCGATGAAGTCGAATGCACCGTCCTTAAGGGCCTGAACCGCCATCGGAACGTCGCCGTGTCCTGTCAGGAAGATCACGGGAAGGCGGCAGTGCAGGCCCCTCAGGCGATCGAACAGCTCAATGCCGCTCATGCCGGGCATCCGGACATCGAGCAGGACGCAGCCGCATAGATCGCCAGCGGCGAACGAGAGAAACTCCTCGGCGCCGCCCCATGCTTGCGACGAGACGCCACGTGACTGCAATAGCCATTGCAGCGCATCGCGTACCGCAGGATCATCGTCGACAATGTGCGTGACGGATACGCTCATTCCGGCGACATGGGCAGCAGAATGCGGAATACCGTTCCTCCTCCGGGATTGGCCTCGAACGACAGGCGACCTCGGTGATTTTCCACCACAGAACGACAGATTGCCAGTCCCGTCCCCATGCCCTCAGCCTTCGTCGTGAACAGCGGATCAAACAGCTTGTCGGCAACCTTGGCATCGATCCCGCAGCCGCGGTCGGCAACCGTCAGGACGACGTAGCCATCGGTACAGCTCAGCACTATGTTGATTTTCCGTTGATCGGGAGCCGTATCCCGCATCGACTCGACCGCGTTGCGCAGGAGGTTGAGCAAGGCCTGTTCAAGCAGCACCGGATCCCCTTCGACTACCGCCTGCGGCGCGAGATCGAGGGTGACCCGGATGCCCTTCTGGCGGATGTCGGCTTCCATCAGGCCCAAGGCCGCATCGATGTGTGCTGCAAGGTGGACCCGTTCCAGGCGATTCTCGCCGTGGCGAGCGAGGCCGTAGATGCGGCGGATGACTTGTCCTGCGCGCTGCGCCTGCGCTACGGCCTTGTCCAGCGCCGGCACGACTTCCGTCGCCGCTGCCTGATTGCGCAGCAGATTGGCGGCCCCCGTACAGTAGCTCGAGATCGCCGCCAGAGGCTGGTTCAGTTCATGCGCAATGCTCGACGCCATTTCGCCCATGGCGACAAGACGCGCAGTCGATTGAAGACGTTCCTGTTGCCGGCGAGCGCGTTCCTCGGCCAATTTCCGCTCCGTAATATCGACCATCGATCCCATCCAGCCGGACTGCTGTCCGTGAGCGTCGATCAGTGGGGCTTCGTGAATCAGGACGTCGATAACCTCGCCATTGCCGCGCTTGAGCTTCAATTCGAAACCCTCTTCAGGACCCTTTCCGGCCAGGATGCGATCATGAATGCTGCGCGTTTCATCCAGATGGTCGTCTGCCCAATATGGCATCGGCGGACGGCGCCCGATCAGTTCTGCGGCGGAGAATCCGACCATGCGGCAGAACGCCGGGTTTACGTAGATGATCTCCCCTTCCATGTTTCGCGCCCGCATGCCGGTATCAAGCGAATCTTCCATCGCCTTGCGGAAGGCATGTTCCTGGCGCAACTGTTCCTCCACGGCCTGGCGGCGCAGTACATGGCGACGCAGGATCCAGAGACTCCAAAGCACGATCAGCGCAAGAATCACCAGGCTTGCGGATAGAGCGATGCTGGCCAGAGGCCGTGGCGCATGGTAAGGCACCGCATGCAGGGCAAGCCCCCAACCGGGAGGATCAAAGCTGACCTGATACCCCTCTTCCGTAACCGCAGACTCGACTTTGGAGCGGCTTCCGAGCACCTTGCCGGAATCCCCTATGACGCTGATACGATAGCGCTCCGCCAGCCACCATGGCACGCTGTCGCTCAGCAGATCCCGGATCCGGTAGACACCGACAGTCACTCCGACAATCCTGCCCTCACGGGATACCGGAACGTGAACCTCGAACTGCCAGTCGTTGGTGAAGTAGGGATACGGCTTGCTGTAGACAGGCTTCGCGAGTGATCGCGCCAGGAGAAAGGCCTGCCGCGAGGGAATGGCTTCTTCGGCATCGCCAACCAGACTGGGATCCATGGTGGTCGGGTGCGCCAGCAGCACGGTACCGTCCGGGCCTAGCCAGATCAACTGCCGAAGGCCGCTTTCGAAGCCGAACACGGTACGGGCGAAGGATTCGAAGGCCGCCGGACTGGCCGTATGGGCACTATCGATCCGTCCCAGCAGTTCCTCGTTGCGGGTGAGGTGAAAACGCAGGTTCTGCTCCAGCCACAGGATGTCGCTGATCAGCGTCGCGCGTCTTTCTTCCTTGTCGGTGCGATCGGACATCCAGAGCAGGAGTGCAACGCCACCCACAAACAAAACAAATGCGAGCCGTGGCAATATCCATAGCCAGCGCCAGCGGCTGATGCGTTCCCCGGAGGGCGAAGGCGTAGGAGGTCCCATGTCGAGATGTTAGCCCGACTGACTGCCTCGGGTGGACGCTTGCGGAAATCCACAATGGTCAAGGTCCCGGGGGGCGCGGAGAATTCGCAACACCGCAGGGTGCAGAGTGGTAGCCTTGTGCAGACAATTCAATAAAGGAGGATCAAGCATGAAGATTCGTACCGTATTCATTGGCCTCGTGGCCGCGACTTTCTCGGCGATGGCGATGGCCCAGACACCCATCGTGATCAAGTTCAGTCATGTGGTGGCCGCCGATACGCCCAAGGGCAAGGCCTCGGAATTTTTCGCCAAGCGCGCCGCGGAACTGACCAAGGGCCGTGCCAAGGTCGAGGTCTATG
>DAIOGL010000283.1:0-3791 GCA_036745235.1 Sulfuritalea sp. | reverse complement strand
ATACCGGCCTGTCACGCCGGGGGTCGCGGGTTCGAGTCCCGTCCACTCCGCCAACGTTTCATCGAAAACCCGCATGCCTTCAAGGCCTTGCGGGTTTTTCGTTTGTGGCGTCCGCCTGCCATCGTTGCGGCATGCGAAACCGCCGAGTCGCCGGCGCCGACTCTTGCAGCGGGCATGAATTGGCACAACCGGCGCAGGGTATTATTCGCCTCCGACATCCACCAGGACGCTTTTGTTGAACATCCCGCCCGTTGAACCCGGTACCGTCGGCCCCTGCCCGGTCGCCCCCGATGCCTTGCAGGGCATCAAACGTCAGCAGACCAATCCCTCGCGCTGGAACGGCGCCGGCTGGCAGGACTTTGTCGCCGCTTTGCGCGCTTCGGGGGTGGAACTCGCCGAAGGCGCGGCGGCCTGCGGCGTGTACGCGACCGACGCCGGCGGCACGGCCTATGGCCTGCCGCATGGCGTAGTGCTGGCCCGTAGCGCGGTCCAGGTTGCGCAACTGCTCAAGGCGGCGCAGGCCCACCGGGTGCCGGTGACGGTGCGCGGCGGCGGCCTGACCACCGAGGGCGAGTCGGTGGCCTTCGGCGGCGTCCTGCTCGACATGAGCGGCATGAGCCGGGTGCTGAAGATCGATGCGGCGGCATTGACGGTGCGTACCGAGGCCGGCATCTACTGGCACAGCCTGGCCGAGGAACTGCGCCGCGAAAATCTGGACTACCTTTCGGCGCCGCTCAACCTGACCTCCTCGGTGGGCGGCACGCTCGGCGTCGGCGGCATCGACGTGAATTCGGCACGGCTGGGTTGCAGCGCCGACCAGGCGCTCTCCCTGCAGGTGGTCACGCCGACCGGCGACATCGTCGAATGCTCGGACGACGTGAATGCGGAACTGTTCCAGCGGGTGATCCTCGGCTACGGCCAGTTCGGCGTCATCACCGAGGCGACCCTGCGCGTGCGCCCCTACACGCCGCTCTCGATGCACTATTATTATTATTCCTCGCTGCGCACCGCGATCGAGGATCTGCAAATGCTCGACCGCAACGATGCCAGCGACTACTCGGGCATCCTCACCATCATGGATTGCGCGGTGAACCTGCTGGTGGCCTTCGATTCGGACGAGCGCGAAGCGGCGTTCCGCAAGAACTGGGAGTCGCGCCTGCGCGGCTACGGCGAGTTCGGTTTCGCCCTGTGCATGGCAGGGCACTACGCGCTGCGGCCGTGGAAGGCGGGCGAGGCACTGTACCTGCTGAAGCGCAAGCGCGAGGTGTTTCCCGAGTTCCGCCGGCCCGAGTTCATGCGCGATGGAAAAATGCACGACCGCACCGTCGTCTTCTCGCGCGCGGTGTGGAAGCACTGGGGCTCGCGCCAGATGGTGATCCCCGACCTGGCGACGTCGGCGGACAAGTTCATCGAGGCCGTGGAACGCGGCAACGCGATCTGCCGCAAGTATTTCACCCACTACACGCTCTACTGCGTCGGCATCAAGTTGCGGCCCGAGCACAAACCGCACTACGAAATGTCCTGCGTGCCGCCCGACGCGGAAGGCTGGGCCTACGGCTGCGAATTCGAGCCGATGATCGAGGGCGGCATCTACAGCCGCGATCATTTCCAGGCCTTCAAGAATGCGATCTACGACATCGGCGTCGATATGGGCGCCAGCTACTATCGCTTCGGCGGCATGATGAAGGGCTACATCCGGCGCGTGTTCGGTGATGCGCTGGTGGACCGGCATCTGGCCATGAAGCGCCGCGCCGATCCGGCGATGATCCTCAACCGGGACGTGATTTTCTGATGTCGGCAACCCTTGCCAGGGCGCCCGCCGCGCCCCGCGATTACGCCGCCTGCAATGGCTGCAACCTGTGTCAACTGGTCTGTCCCATGTGGCGCAGCCACCGCGATCCCCGGTTCACGCCCGAAGGCTTGGCCAAGGCCCTGCAGCATGGTGCGAAGGCAGCCCAGCTTGCCGCACCGATCGGGGCCTGCTCGCTGTGCGGTGCCTGCGATCCGGTTTGCCCGGAGGGCATCGATCTGCCCGGCCTGATTATGGATCTGCGGCTTCAGTTGGCGAACTCGTCGCCGCAAAGCTCGGCTCTGCTCGACGATCTGCGCGCGAGGCTGCGGCAGGGCACGGCGGCGCCAGCTGCGTCGCGCTCCGCCCCGTTGCTGTTGCCCGGACCGGATTTGCGCGCCGACTCCGCGCTGCTGGTGCGAGTGCAAGCCCTGCTCGGAATCGCCATCGCCGCCGACGATGGCGCCGACATCGCCCTGGCGCTGGAACTCGGCATCGAGATCCCGCAAGCGCGTCTGCAGGCTTTTCTTGCGTCCCTGCGCGGCCATAGCATCGTCGCCGCGGATGGCCTCCTGTTGCGGCAATTGCGCCGCTGGCTGCCGGGGTCGCAGCGCATAGGCCTGGGGGCGGCCTTGAGCACCCGCCCGGCGGTGCGCAGCAATCTGCTTGCCACCGATCTCTATGTGATCGAAGCGCGCGCCTACCATGCCGACTACGAGCGCATGGTGGCTTACTACGATCGACTGCAACTCGAAACGGGCTGTGCGCTCAACCTCGACCTGCAGCGCATCGCCATTCCCGCCGTTGCGCAGGAGCGGCCGCAGAAGCTCGGTCTGGCGCGCGGCGACGATGCAGCTCAGGTCCGCTGGATCCTGCAGGGGAGCAAGGCCACCCGCATCGTCGTCGAAAGCCTGGCCGAGCGGACCGTGTTTGAGCGCCTGTGCGACCTGCCAGTTGTGCACCTTGCCGAATTGGGGGAAGATCCGGAAATGATCAAGAGGAGGCCGCATGCGTTCGGTTGATGTCGTGATTGTCGGCGCGAGCCTGGCCGCCGCCGCCGCTGCCAAGCGCACGGTCGACGCCGGGCTGGAGACCATCGTGCTCGAGCGCAAGGAACTGCCGCGCCACAAGATCTGCAGCGGCATCCTGTCGCCGCGCGGGCATCGTTTCCTGCTGGAGAATTTCGGCCCGCTGCCGCGCGAGACCCTGCACGAGCCGACCTCCTGCCGCGGCGTGACCTTTCATTTTCCGAGCATGGTCTCGATGCCAATGGATTTCTTCCACGGCACCACGCCGCACCTGCATCGCAAGTATTCCGACCACTGGGCGATCCAGCGCAGCGGCGCCGAGGTGCATGACCAGACGTCGTTTGCCGGCCTCGAGGACAGGGCCGACCACGTGCTGGTGCATGCCCGGCAGAACGGCGAGCCGGTCGAGTACCGTGCGCGCCAGGTGATCGGCGCCGACGGCCCCAGTTCGCTGGTGGTGCGCGCCGTCTATCCCGACTACACCAAGCAGATCCCCTGGTTCTTCGTTGGACAGAAATTCCACGAGATCATCGACTGTCCGCTTTCGCCCGACTACTTCCATTTCTGGTTCCACCCGGGCCTCGGCCACTACACCTGGAGCCATGCGCGCGACGGGCGGCAGATCGTCGGCGTCGGCTTCAAGCGCGGCGACAATTTCGCGAAGAAGCACGCGGTGGTGCAGCAGTATCTCGAAGACAAGCACGGCGTGCGCCTCAAGCCGGCCGACGACGACCATGAAGGCTGCGCCGAGAACTTCGGCCCCTCGCTGATCAACCGCTACGTGTTCGGCAAGGGCAACGTGCTGGTCACCGGGCAGGCGGCCGGCTTCCTCAACATGATCGGCGAAGGCATGAGCTGCGCGCTGCATTCGGGCGCCATCTCCGGCGAGGCCATCGTCGAAGCCCGCTTGCGCAACCGTCCGGTGCAGGAGATGTATCGCCGCATGATCGCCTCCGAGGTGCGCCGTTGCAGCG
>DAIOGL010000282.1:0-3801 GCA_036745235.1 Sulfuritalea sp. | reverse complement strand
ACGAAGCCACGACATAGGCGCTGCGTCCAGGGTGTGACTGCATTGTTCATCTTCGCCAACCCAGCCAGTCCCAGTCACCGGCAAGCTTGGCAAGGAATCTGGACCGGTTGTCCTGTGCCCAGACATCGGTGCGTGCGACCATCAGCGGGTCCTCGCCGCGGGTATGGGAACCGAAGCGGCTGCATGCGGCAATCCTGAACCCTGCCTTCGCCGCTGCGACACGAACCCGCTGGTCTGCGGCGCCGTGCGGATAGGACATTGAAGTCACGGGACGCGCCAGCAAGTCCTCGAGCCAGGCCCGGCTTCCAGCCAGTTCCGAAGCCAACGCCGCATCATCGCATTCTGTCAAACGACGATGGCTGTATCCGTGCGCTCCGATGATTGCCCCGGGAACATTGGCGAGCTCGACCAAACCCGCGGGCGACAGGTAGAGGGGGTCGCCGCTCGACACAAAGCCCGGCGCGACAAAAGCCGTAAAGGGAATGCCAAGACCGCTCAGCATAGGCGCCGCCACTTCCAGAGTATTGCGATAGCCGTCGTCAAAGGTCACGGCGATACCGCCCGCCTGGGCATCCATTTTCTCCAGGGAGGCAAGGCGCGCCTGGTGCGAGCCGACGAGAGCCTCCATGTGGGCGCGGAACAATCCCGGCGAAATGTTGTAGAGCCCCTGGACATCGTCGACCACGTCGGCGCCAACCGAGTGATACATGAGAACCCGAAATCCCGTTCCCGGTCGCAAAGGCCGCGTCAGGCGAAATGCGCTGCAGGCACCGGCTGCTATCAGGGCTTTCAGGGAATTCACCCCGCCAGCCCCCTGCGCTTGATCAAAATCCCCGCGGCTGCCGCAAGCCCCGGTACTCCTGCCCATTCCCACTCGCCGACGTATTCGAAGAGACGGGCGCCGGTACCTTGCTTGAAGTTGAATACGCCTTTGTTGCCATCCGGATCTGCGCCTCCCAGATCAAAACTGCCGGCACCAGACCGCCGGCATTCCTCGGTGAGCGCCCACAACAGTGCGTGCGATGCATAGACTTTTCGCGCCGCCTGATTCGCGGCTGCAAGCAAGTCCCAGCCGCGTCCCGCAAACACTGCGCCGGCGCGTATGGCAAGCAGTTGCCCGGCCGCATCAAGGCAGCGAAAGACAATCAGCCGGTCGCCCAAATGCGCGATGATCGCTTCGAGGGCTGCATGCGAGTGCTGCTCGGGAAGATTCTTGATTCCTTCCATCTCCCGGTACACGGCCGCGATTTCACCGGCATCGGGCTTGGCCCAGCGCTCCACCTGCAGGCCATACTTGCCGGCACGCTTCAGGTTGTGCCGCCAGTTGCCCGACGTGCTTGCCAGACGCATCGCCGCCTCGGGCCGCAAATCCAGATCCAGCGACAGGCCCGAGCCCAGTCGCACTCCCGGCCGCTTCCAGCCCGAGCTTCCGATGAGTTCGCTGGCGCCTGGCGCTGCTTCATTCAGCGCGTTCACGCGGCAATAGGTCAGTCTGCCCAGCTCGACGCGAAGTGCGGCGGGCAAGGTGGGTGCCCACTCTGCAATTGCGCCTGCAGGGCCGCCCGGTATCCAGCACACCGCGCAACCGGCCTTGCGCTTGACCAGTACCTGCGCCATGGCAACCACGACCCCTTCCGAGTAGGCCGCCATGCGCAGTGGTTGCCAACCCAATGCCGCACGGTAGTTGCCCCAACTGTGGCTTTGATAGAAGTTGGCGCCGGGGAGCGACATGAGGCCGGCGTCCCAGTCGGTAGCAGTGCCGTCAAAGTGTACCCAATTCACCATAAGAAATTCACCAACCACGTATGCCGATAGTGCTCCGGAGCATCAGGTGCGACGGCATCGGGCAAGTCAGGCCAGCGTATCGCGTCCAGGCCGCGGCGCTCGGCGAAATTCCGGACCTTGAGCGCTCTCGTCTCGTCCGCCCGAAACGGAAAACCGTAGGGGCAGGTATTTGCCGGAAGCGATGCGAACACGGGCTCGATCTCCCATTCGCCGAGCAAGCTGGCGAACTCAAGGTAAAGCGTCCGGCGCCTCACCGTCTCTGCTGCGAAGTCGCATCGCCCGAGATCGTGCAGCAACGCGTCATAGGGCTCCGGGGCGTCCGGGATCTGCAACTCCGCATCGAGCGCGGGCGGCGCGATCGCATGACCGGTGCGCATCTGTCGCAAACCCCTGGCGAGGCGCGTGGCCCCGCCAGCGGCAAAGGGACCAATCACGGGCAAGCGTCTCAGCATGCGTTTGGCGCCCAGCGCCGCTACCCTCCCAGTACCGGAAAATGCACATTGCGGATCGAGCCGCTTGATCGCTTCGTCGCGCCTCACTATGAGCGCGGCACCGTTGGGCAGCAAAAAGGTCTTGCGCAGGCTGAATATGCCGATGTCACCGCGCAGTCCAAGCCACTTGCCGGACTCGTCGCGGCTCAGGAAGCCGTGGGCATTGTCTTCTATGAGCGCCGCCCCGGTGCGGGCACAGTAGGCTCGAAAGGGTTCAAGCGGCTGCGGAAAGCCGAAATAATCGACGGCAAGCACGGCCGCGGCAGCCGGCCATGTCTCCTGGGGTATCGCCGGACATAAGTCCCTATTCACCGGATAGAACGCGACCCGGGCGCCGACGGCATGCACTGCCGCCAGCAGATCGCGGCAGATGTACTCAGGCAACAGTACATATTGTCCATCCCCGATTCCAAGCGCTTTCAGACCTGCCACAAGCGCGTGGCGTCCCAGGCTGAAATAGCGAACGGCCTCGGCTTCGTCGATCCCGGGCAAGCGTAGTGGTGTCATTCTGCAGTCAAGCTGCCGGTGCAAGCACCGCAAGCATGTCGTTGCCCCAGCCGGCACGATCGAAGCGCCCGAGTATCGACTGGAAGGCGCGCGCATCCCTTACTCCGTGCTGCGTCGCAAATGCCTCTGGCAGCAATCCCGCTTCGGCTGCCGCAATGAACATCTGCGGATAGGAAAAAGTCCGAAGCTCAATGATGCGCATGGCGAAACGTTGCGCATAGTTCTCGATGTCCCGGGGCCGGAAGTGATGAAGATGGATAGGCAGTTCGACGCAATCGGGAGCAAGGCGATATATGAGGCCATCGTAATTCGGCACCGCGATCACGGCACGTCCGTCCGGCTCGAGATGCCCCCGCAGAAACTCGAAGTAGCGCGACGGCGAGTGCACATGTTCGAGCGACCAGTTCATCCTGATCATGCCAAAGCGGCGCTGCCCCGGAACGGCATCAAGATCACCCCAGGCTTCGATACCGTTTGCCGCAAGTTGCTCGCGAGCCCGCTGCGCAATCTCGACGCCGGCAACCTCGGCAAGGCGGCGATAGGCCAGAAGCGCGCCCCGCTCACCCCAGAAATGGGCGCTTGCGCCTGCCCCGCATCCGATGTCGAGCATCGCGCCATGTCCGCCCGCAGTGTAATAGGCTCGCACCGGATCAGGGATTGAAGGCTTCACGTGCGCAGCGAGGCGGCGGCCGAGTGCCGGAAGCACGTCGGCAATCGGTGCCAACGGTCCATTCACCAGGCGCTCGGCAGCGACGGCGGCAAAGCGACGCAAGCGCGAAGGCGCGGCATGAAATGAATAGCCATCGGCGTAATAGCGCCCCATCTCGTCCGGCGAAGGTCTCGGATTGGTATATTGCAGGCCACAATCGACGCAGCGGACAATGGTGAAGTATTCCTCCGTGGTCCGGTGCAGGAGGTCGGTCTGGCGCGCAACCGGAGTTGCCTCAGCCGAGCCGCAGAGATCACAGGCCACTGTTTTCACGGCCGGGCCTAAACCAGACGCCGATGCAAGGCATTG
>DAIOGL010000281.1:0-3812 GCA_036745235.1 Sulfuritalea sp. | reverse complement strand
CGCGACCTCCACGCGCGCCGCGACCGCGCTCTCCTGTCCGGGATATTCACCGAACTCTGCACCGGCGTCGCGGCCGATTTGCAGCGCAAGGGCTACCTCGGCCGCACCATCGGCATCAAGCTCCGCTTCGACGACTTCCGCATCATGACGCGTGACCTGACGCTGCCCGAGCCCACCGCCGACGCGGCCGTCATCCGCCGCGCGGCGGGCGAGTGCCTGCGCCGCGTGCCGCTGGAGCAGAAGCTGCGTCTGCTCGGCGTCCGCGCCAGTGCCTTGTCACCCGACAACGCGCCACAGGTCGCAGCCGAATCGCCACAGGCTGAGCTGCCGCTGATCGCGCCGACCCGCTGACGGCGACAACGAAATCCTACTATTCTTGGGCGCAGCCGTCTTTGACTTATGGATCGCCATCGGGTGGGCGCCGAGCGGCCCGCCGGATTGGGCCTAATATGACGGCATCTATCCCGCAGGAGCAAGGCAATGGCCGCTATAGGAGTAGTGATTCTCACGCTGCGAAACACCCCATGAACGCAACGCGAACTGAACGCGACTCCTTCGGCAGCATCGAGGTTCCTGCCGACCGGCTCTGGGGTGCGCAGACGCAGCGTTCGCTGCAGCATTTCGACATTTCCACCGAGCGCATGCCGGAGGAAATCGTGCTCGCCCTCGCTACCGTGAAGTCGGCCTGCGCAAAGGTCAACGGTGACCTCGGACTGTTGGCGGAGGACAAGGCAGCGGCCATCATCGCCGCCGCAGACGAAGTGCTGTTCGGTCGCCACGAGCAGGAGTTTCCGCTGTCCGTCTGGCAGACCGGCTCCGGCACGCAGAGCAACATGAACATGAACGAGGTGCTGGCCAACCGAGCGGCGGAACTGCTCGGCGGCGAGCGCGGCCCGGATAGCCAAATGCGTCGCCGCGTTCATCCCAATGACGACGTCAATCTCGGCCAGTCGTCGAACGACATTTTCCCCACCGCCATGCACCTGGCCGCCGCCCTCGGTATCGCCCGCGCGCTGCTGCCGGCGCTGGCGCGGCTGCGTGCGACACTGACGGCGAAGTCTGCCGCGTTCGCCGACATCGTCAAGATCGGCCGCACCCACCTGCAGGACGCCACGCCCCTGACCCTGGGCCAGGAATTCTCCGGCTATGTCGCCCAGCTCGACCATGCCGACACGGCAATCAACGCCATGCTGCCCTTGCTCTACCCGCTTGCCATCGGCGGCACCGCGGTCGGCACGGGCCTCAACACCCATCCCGAATTCGGCGCCCGCGTGGCGGCAGAGCTTGCCCGCAGCAGCGGGCTGCCCTTCGTCAGCGCCGACAACAAGTTCGCTGCACTCGCCGCCCACGACGGCCTGGTGGCGGCCCACGGAACGCTCAAAACGCTGGCCGTAGCACTGATGAAGATTGCCAACGACATCCGCTGGCTGGCTTCCGGGCCGCGTTGCGGCCTCGGCGAGATATCGATTCCCGAGAATGAGCCCGGCAGTTCGATCATGCCGGGCAAGGTCAATCCGACCCAGTGCGAAGCGCTGACCATGCTCTGCTGCCAGGTCATGGCAAACGACGTCGCCATCGGCATCGGCGGTGCATCGGGCAACTTCGAACTCAACGTCTACAAGCCGCTTATCGCCCACAACTTCATGCAAAGCGTGCGCCTGCTCGCCGACGGCATGGCCAGCTTCGAGGCCCACTGCGCGATTGGCATCGAGGCCAACCGGGAGCGCATCGCCGAACTACTGGAGCGTTCGCTGATGCTGGTGACGGCGCTTGCGCCCCATATCGGCTATGACCACGCCGCCGAGATCGCCAAAAAGGCACACCGGGACGGAACCACGCTGCGCGAAGCGGCGCTGGCGCTGAAACATGTCACGGCAGAGGAGTTCGACTCCTGGGTAAAGCCTGCGGAAATGGTTCGCGGCAGCGACGGCCGTTAGAATTGGCGCTTTGTTGCGGCATACGGTTGCGCCGCACGCATTCACAGGACGAAATCGGCATGAGACTCCCGACCCTCGCGCGCACGTGGCGCGCGACCACCGCGCTGCTGATGCTGTTGCTCCACTTCGCGCCCGCCCACGCCGGCAAGACCCTCGACCAGATCAGGCAGCGCGCGCAGCTCGTATGCGGCGTCAGCACCGGCGTCATCGGTTTCTCCTCCGCCGACAGCCAGGGCCGCTGGAACGGGCTCGACGTCGATGTCTGCCGCGCCATCGCGGCCGCGGTGCTGAACGATCCGAACAAGGTCAAGTACGTGCCGCTCAACGCGCAGCAGCGATTCACCGCATTGCAGTCGGGCGAGGTCGACCTGCTCTCGCGCAACACCACCTGGACGCTGACCCGCGACGCCTCGCTGGGCCTGCAGTTCACCGCCATCACCTACTACGACGGGCAGGGCTTCATGGTGCCGAAGAAGCTCAAGCTGACCAGCGCAAAGCAGTTGAAGAACGCCGAAATCTGCGTGCAGTCGGGCACCACGACGGAAAAGAACCTCAGCGACTGGTTCAAGGCGCAGGGCATCAAGGTCAAGCCGGTGGTGTTCGAGAAATTCGAGGCCTCGATCAAGGCCTTTTTCAGCGGCCGCTGCCAGGCCTACACCACCGACGCCTCGGCGCTGGCCTTCATCCGCAGCAAGGAGGCGCCAAGGCCGGATGACTATGTCGTCCTGCCCGAACTGATCTCCAAGGAACCGCTGGGGCCGGTGGTGCGGCGCGGCGACGACGAGTGGTTCGCCATCGTCAAGTGGGTCATCTTCGCCCTGATCGAAGCCGAGGAATACGGCATCACGCAGGCCAATCTCGAGCAGATGAAGGCCAGCCCCGATCCGGCCATCCAGCGTCTGCTGGGCAGCGCGGAAGACACCGGCAAGCTGCTCGGCCTCGAGCGCGACTGGGCGGCACGGGCGGTGAAGGCGGTCGGCAACTACGGCGAGATGTTCCAGCGCAATGTCGGCAGCGCGTCGCCGCTGAAGCTGCCGCGCGGCCTCAACGCACTGTGGAACAAGGGCGGCCTGCTGTACGCCCCGCCGGTGCGCTGAATCGCCGTATCGCCAGCGCCGACTTTCAAGCAATGCAAGGCCGACGCCGACGCAAACTGGGAATCCAGGCACTGCTCGCGGCGGCACTGCTCGCCGCATTCTGGTGGCTGCTCGATGTCACCGCCGCCAACATGGCCGAGCGCGGCATTCGCAGCGGCTTCGATTTTCTGCGTGAT
Organism: Sulfuritalea sp.; assembly: GCA_036745235.1. Lineage (GTDB taxonomy): Bacteria > Pseudomonadota > Gammaproteobacteria > Burkholderiales > Rhodocyclaceae > Sulfuritalea. Next base: position 602 of record DAIOGL010000281.1, on the reverse strand, counting down.
CCTGCCGGGTTCGCCATCGGCGAGAGCCTGCTGCCTTTCGATTCCGCCGACAGCACGTTGTGGGCGCTGGCCGCCGGGCTGGCCAACACGCTGCGTGTGGCCTTGCCGGCGATCCTCATCAGCACCCTGCTCGGCACCCTGATCGGCCTCGGCCGACTGTCGACCAATCTGCTGCTGCGCGGGCTGTGCACCGCCTATGTCGAAACCCTGCGCAACGTGCCGCTGCTGCTGCAATTGCTGGCCTGGTACTTCGTGGTGACCGACCTGCTGCCGCTGGCCAGCGAAGCGCTGCAACTCGCGCCACGTGTCTTCCTCAGCAAGAGCGGTCTGTCGCTGCCATGGTTCGGTGGCGACGGCGGCCTGTTCGACCTGCCGCTGCGCGGCGAGATGGGCATCGTCGGCGGCGCGGCGCTGACCCCCGAGTTCCTCGCCCTGCTGCTCGGCCTGAGTCTCTACACCGCGGCCTACGTCGCCGAAACCGTGCGCGCCGGAATTCAGTCGGTGCCGCGCGGACAAAGCGACGCCGCGCTGGCGCTGGGGCTGACGCGAGTCCAGCTGTTCCGTCTGGTGCTGCTGCCGCAGGCCCTGCGCAGCATCATCCC
>DAIOGL010000280.1:0-3829 GCA_036745235.1 Sulfuritalea sp. | reverse complement strand
ATGTTCAGGACCTTGCGCTTGCCGGCAAAATCCTTGAGGGACACGTCGGCAAGGCTGCCGCTGGTGAGTTTGAAGTCCGGTGCCTTGGCTCCGGCGGCGGGCAGATCACCATCGACGCGAACGGGTGTGCCGCGCAGGGTTATGGTTGTACTCATGGCTAGCTCCTGATTGAGGTTGGTTGGGGCGGAAAAATTCGAGCTTCAAGCGGATTCTATTGAATCCGGGTCAGCCGGGGAAGCACCGCGGCGGCATTGGCCGTCGTGGCTGCGGCAATCACCTGCACGTCAACGCCGCGCAAGTCCGCCAGCGTTTGCGCAATGCGCGGCAATTGGTCCGGCGTGTTGCGGCCGCCGGCGATCCATTCGGGCGGGATGTCCGGCGCATCGGTTTCCAGCACTATGGCATCGAGCGGCAGCGTCGCGGCCAGTTCGCGTATGCGGCTGGCGCGCGGAAAGGTCACGGCGCCGCCGAAGCCCAGCTTGAAACCCAGCTTGATGAACTCGTCGGCCTGCTGGCGGCTGCCGTTGAAGGCATGGGCGATGCCGCCGGGCACGGCACAAAGCCGCAGCTGCTTCAATATCTGGTCGATGGCGCGACGGATATGCAGCAACACCGGCAGTCCGGCATCGCGGGCCACCTTCAGCTGGGCAGTGAAATAGAACTCCTGGAGCACGTCGTCGCGCGGTTCGACGAAGCGATCGAGTCCGATTTCACCCACAGCCAGGGGATGCTCGCGCAGGATGGTTTCACGCAGGGCGTCGAGGTCGCCTTCGCGGGCGCGCGCCACATACATCGGATGAATGCCGTAGGCCGCGACGCAACCGGAATAATCGCGGCAGACCGAGGCGACGGCGCCAAAATTGGCACGCTCTACCGACGGCACCACGATCAGCCCTACTCCGGCCAGCGTCGCCGCATCGGCCACTGCCTCGCGGTCGCCATCGAACTCGGCGGCATCGAGATGGCAGTGGGTGTCGACCAGCATGGAATTATTCCAGCTCGTCCATCCACGCCTGTTGAATCGCCTCGAGCTGCTTCTCGCCGCAGTGGCTCTCGTTTTCCTCGAAGCCAGGCAACTCCATGACCCAGCGCATCAGGTCGACAAAGTTGATCTTGGCCGGATCAACCTCCGGGTGCGCTTCGGCCAGCTCAATGGCTACGTCGAGACTGTCGGTCCATTTCATTTCTTGGAATGCCCTTCCTTGACCATGTTGATGGTGTATTTCGGAATTTCGATCACCAGCGGAACCTGGCCGACCAGGGCCTGGCACGAAAGGCGCGAGTTGGGTTCCAGGCCCCAGGCCTTGTCGAGCAGGTCCTCCTCGATGTCCTCGGCCGCCGCCAGCGAAGTGAAGCCTTCGCGCACGACGACGTGGCAGGTGGTGCAGGCGCAGGACTTCTCGCAGGCATGTTCGATCTCGATGTCGTTGCCGAGCAGGGCATCGCAAATCGAGATGCCGGGAACGGCGTCGATCACCGCCCCGTCCGGGCACAGCTCAACGTGGGGCAGAACAATAATCTGGGTCATAGTGATAGTTGGTCAACTTTCCGGCCGGCGAGCGCGCGTTTCACGCTCTGGTTCATGCGTCGCGCTGCAAATTCGTTGGTGGCGGCCCCCAGGGCCTGCATGCCTTCATCGATGGCGCGGCGATCGTCGCCAAGCATCGCGGCTTGCAGCCTGGTCATGGCGGCATCGATATGGGCACGCTCCAGGGTCGAGAGCAGATCCGCATCATCCTGCAGCGCCGACTGGGTGGCCTCGATCAGCCGATTGGCCTCCACCTGCGCCTCGCGCAAGGCGCGACGGAAGGCATCATCGCTGGCATGACTGAAGCTTTCCTTGAGCATCGTGGCAATCTCGTCGTCGCTCAGGCCGTAGGACGGCTTGACCTCGATGCGCGCCTCGCGCCCGGTCGTCTGTTCGCGCGCCGTCACCGACAGCAGTCCGTCGGCATCGACCTGGAATGTGACGCGGATGCGCGCCGCACCGGCGACCATCGGCGGGATGCCGCGCAGTTCGAAGCGCGCCAGGCTGCGGCAGTCGGAGACCAGTTCGCGCTCGCCCTGCACGACATGTATCGCCATCGCCGTCTGGCCATCCTTGAAGGTGGTGAACTCCTGCGCCCGCGCAATCGGAATGGTGGAATTGCGCGGAACGACTTTCTCGACCAGACCGCCCATGGTCTCCAGTCCCAGCGAAAGCGGAATGACGTCCAGCAGCAGCCAATCGTCGCCGGTCGCGCGGTTGCCGGCCAGGAGATTGGCCTGGATCGCGGCGCCCAGCGCCACGACTTTCTCGGGATCGAGGTTGTTGAGGGGCTCCTGCTTGAACAGTTCGGCCACCGCATGCTGGATCTGCGGCATGCGCGTCGAGCCGCCCACCATCACCACACCTCGTACCTCGGCAACGGTAAGGCCGGCATCGCGCAAGGCCTTCTTCGTCGGCGCCAGCGTCTTTTGCACCAGGGTGCGAGATATCTCCGTAAACACCTCGGTGGTCAGCACCACATCGACGTACTCGCCGCTGCCGAGCTTGACCGTGATCGCTGCCTTGGCGTGCTGGGACAGCTGTTCCTTGGCTTCGCGGGCGCGCGTCTGCAGCAAGCGCGCATCCTGCGGCGACAGCGGCGCCAGCTTTGCCTGCTCGATGATCCAGCAAAAGATGCGGTGGTCGAAATCGTCGCCGCCGAGGGCGGAGTCGCCGCCGGTGGCCATGACCTCGAAGACGCCTTTCGACAGGCGGAGGATGGAGATGTCGAAGGTGCCGCCTCCAAGGTCGAACACCGCATAGATGCCCTCGGCCGAATTGTCCAGGCCGTAGGCGATGGCGGCGGCCGTCGGTTCGTTCAGCAGGCGCAGCACGTTGAGGCCGGCAAGACGCGCCGCATCCTTGGTGGCCTGGCGCTGCGCGTCGTCGAAATAGGCCGGCACCGTGATCACCGCACCGGTCAGCTCGCCGCCAAGTGAAGCCTCGGCACGATTGCGCAAAGTCTTCAGGATTTCCGCCGAGATCTCGACCGGGCTCTTGATGCCGGCAATGGTCTTCAGTCTGACCATGCCCTCCGCATCGACGAAATCATAGGGCAGGGTTTCGATGTGGGCGATGTCGTGTCGCCCGCGGCCCATGAAGCGCTTGACGGAAATGATGGTGTTCTTGGGATCGATGGACTGCTTGGCTTCCGCCTCGTAGCCCACTTCGACGGTGCCGTCGGCGGCGTAGCTGACCACCGAGGGAAGCATCGGCCGCCCTTGTATGTCGTTGAGCACCACGCTCATGCCGCTCCTGACAGTAGCGACCAGCGAATTGGTGGTGCCAAGGTCGATGCCGACAGCAAGACGATGCTCGTGGGGCGCCGCGGATTCCCCGGGCTCCGCAATTTGAAGAAGTGCCATATCGGTGTCTTAGCGTGAAATAACTCGTTCGGAGCGACTGGTGATAGTCGAGCGAAGCGAGCCGATCGGTAGCCCCCTGTGAGGGGGGATTGGGGGGCGGGCCTTCAATTTGCCTTTCGCGTGTTTCATCTTCTGCGGGTGGAGCTTGCTGCCATGAGCGTTACGCGGTGACGGCTTCGAGCGCGTCGTCGATTTCGTTCAGCAATTTTTCCTGAAACATGAGTTGCCGCACCAGATCGGCGGCAGCGGTGTAATCCTTGGCCACGTCGATCAAACCCGCCAATCGCTCGTATTCGACCCTGATTTCATTCAGCAGGCTTGCACGGACAGCGTCCAGGGCAGTTTCGTCTGCAGCGGCCCTGGCGTCCATCACGGCTTCGCGCAACTCCATCTGGCTCATCAGGAATTCCGCGGGCATCGCCGTGTTGCTTTCGAT
>DAIOGL010000279.1:0-3856 GCA_036745235.1 Sulfuritalea sp. | reverse complement strand
TCATCTTGACCACATGCTCATAGCCGGGAATGACCTGGATATTGATGTTGGTCGGCTGCAGCGAGAAGCCGTGGTTGTAATCGACCGAGGACAGATGGATCTTGTAGGTCTTGCCCGCTTCCAGTTCCAGAATCGGATACCAGGCCCACAAATGCGCGAGCAGGAAGGCTTCGCCCTTGGCGTTCGGCTTGACCACCGGAATGTTCAGGTCGGTCTCGGTGCGGATGGTGTTTTCCTTGACGAAGGCATCCGTCTTGGCCTGGAACATCTCGGTGGTCGTCTTGTAGACTTCGTTCGAGAGATTCTGCTTACCGTTGATATGCCAATAGACCATCATGGTGAACATGATCATGGCCCAGACGAACGCGATGCCGATCCAGGCCCATTCTTGCCCTGAAATCGGTGTTTTCCACCACAACCGCTCTGAGGGCGGCAGGATTGCACTCATATGATTCTCCCTGATTGACTGGATTGCTTACTTGGCGAGGGGGACACTCATGATGTCCACAACGCCCCACAAGATGTAGATGACACCGGGAGAAGCTACCCCCAGAAACAGGAGCAGGAAGTGGTTATCCAGCAACTTCTGCATGAATGGAACATCATCGTCATTGTTATTCGCCATGTTTCTGCCCTCTCGCGTTGGCGCCTTCGGCGCACGGTTGAAACGAACGTCCGGAAACTGCTACAAGTGGGCGCGAGGATAGCCCGAGCGGGCTTGTCTGGTATTTGATCCAGAACAAGAAAAACGCTGTATTACCAATAGTCTTCGTGCTGCGCTGCGACAAAACGCCGCATCGATTTACCCATGTTTAAAACATGGGCAATCCACCGGATCGGGAGTTGCCGGAGACCATGCGGCGGGGTCAGGAAGCGTCCTGCGCTTCCAGCCAGAAAGCGAGACCTTGGGCATTGAGTTCCAGATCGAGATGCCAGATCTCCAGAATCTCCTCGTCGCTCAGGCGGCAGCCGTGGCGGTGCGCTTCGTCCAGCAGCAGGGCGGTCAGGCCGTCGCGGATTGCCGCGTTCTTGTCTTCTTCGGCGCTGGCGGCAAGCGCGATCTCTACATAGCGGTCGAGCAGTCGCAGCACTTCGCGGCCGAGTTCGGCCGGGGGAGCGAGGCGGCTGAAGTGCGTCAGATAGACCGCGTCGGGATTGAAGGAGAGCATGCGCTCGATGGAGGCGCGCATTTCGTCCGGGTCGAACTGGATCGGCGTCGAGGAGGGAAATATCAGCGGACGGCCATCGACGTCGAGTTCGCGATAGGAAATGCCGAAGGTGTCGCCGGTGAAGATTCCGCTCGATTGCCGGTCGACGATGGCGATATGGTGCCTGGCGTGGCCCGGCGCGTCGATGCAGAGCAGTTCGCGCGAGCCGAGCCTGAGCACTGTGCCTTCGTGGGCTTCGATGATGCGTTCGGCGGGGATCGGCAGCAGGTCGCCGTACATCCTTCGTGCGCGCTCCTTGCCATAGACGCCCTCGACACCGGCCATCAGCTTGGTCGGCTCGATCATGTGCCGGGCGCCGCGCGGATGCACCACCAGCCTGGCATTGGGAAAGGCTTCCATCATCACGCCGGCACCGCCGGCGTGATCGAGATGGATATGGGTGAGGATCACGAAATCCACGCACTCGGGACCGAGGCCGCGCGCGGCCAGCGCTGCCAGCGCCTGCGGCATGACTTCGAAATTGGCGGTGTCGACGAAGGCGGCACGGCCGTCGCTTTCGATCAGGTGAATGGCGGCGAGCAGCGGCCTGACGTAGCCGGCATCGAAGGCGTAGATGCCGTTGTGATAGTCGATCAGTGGCGATTGCATGGCCGCACCTTGTTTAACCAGAGGCAATCCACTTGACCGTTCGCCCTGAGCTTGTCGATGGGAGCGCGGGGCTTCGACAAGCTCAGCCCGAACGGCGGTTTCACGTTCACCGGTGCCGGCTCAATGGGCGTGGCGTGCTGCGCGAATCAACTCGGCGCCACGCTCGGCGATCATCACCGTCGGCGCGTTGGTATTGCCCGAGGTGATGGTCGGCATGATCGAGGCATCGACCACGCGCAGGCGGCCGATGCCCCGCACGCGCAACTCGGAATCGACCACGGCCTGCGCGTCGTCTGCCCGACCCATGGCGCAGGTACAGGTCGGGTGGAAGATCGTGGTGCCGATGTCGCCGGCGGCGCGGGCCAGTTCCTCGTCGCTCTGCACTTGTGCGCCGGGTTGGTGCTCCTCGGGCCGGTAGGGCGCCATGGCCGGCTGCCCGACGACGCGGCGCGTCAGGCGCAGCGCGCGGGCAGCCACCAGTCGGTCGCTCTCGGTCGACAAGTAGTGCGGCGCGATGACGGGCGCAGTGGAAGGATCGCGGTCGCGGATGTGCACCACGCCGCGCGAGGTCGGCCGCAGGTTGCAGACGCTCGCGGTGAAGGCGGGGAAGGAATGCAGCGGTTCGCCGAACTTGTCCAGCGACAGCGGCTGGACGTGGAACTCCAGGTCGGGCGTCGCTATTTCGGGCGAGGAATGGAAGAAGCCGCCGAGCTGGCTGGGCGCCATCGACAGCGGCCCGGAGCGGAACAGCGCATATTCGAGGCCCATCATCGCCTTGCCCCAGAGGCTGTTGGCGCGCTGGTTCAGCGTCGTGATGCCGTGCACCTTGAAGATCATGCGCAGCTGCAGATGGTCCTGCAGGTTGCCGCCGACGCCGGGGAGTTCCTGCACCAGCGGCACGCCGCGTTCCTGCAGCAGCGCGGCCGGGCCGATGCCGGACCGCTGCAGGATGGTCGGCGAGCCGATGGCGCCGGCCGTGAGCAGCGTCTCGATGCGCGCCGTGACGCGATGCGGTATGCCGTTCAGGCTGAATTCGACGCCGCGCGCCTCCTTCCCTTCCAGCACGAGCTTGTCGATCAGCGCACCGGTGACGACCTTGAGATTCGGCCTGTGCAACACCGGGCGCAGCATGGCCTTCGATGCGTTCCAGCGCACGCCCTTCTTCTGGTTGACTTCGAAGTGGCCGATGCCGAAATTGTCGCCGCGGTTGTAGTCCTGCCTGAACGGAATCCCTGCCTCCTGCGCCGCCTGCGTGTAGCGGTCGAGAACGTCCCAGTGCAGGCGCTGCTTCTCCACGCGCCACTCGCCGCGATCGCCATGCATCTCGTCGGCGCCGCCCCAGTAGTCCTCGCTCTGCCTGAATACCGGCAGAACGCTGTCCCAGTTCCAGCGCGAGTCGCCGGTGATCCGCGCCCACTCGTCGTAGTCGCGCACCTGGCCGCGCAGGTAGAGCATGCCGTTGATCGACGAGCAGCCGCCGAGCACCTTGCCCCGCGCATAGATGATCGAGCGGCCGTTGAGTCCCGGCTCGGCTTCGGTCTTGTAGCACCAGTCGGTGCGCGGATTGTTGATGCACTTGAGATAGCCGATCGGGATGTGGATCCAGATCCAGTCGTCCTTGCCGCCCGCTTCCAGCAGCAGCACCGTGACGTCGGGATCGGCCGACAGCCGGTTGGCCAGCACGCAGCCGGCCGTGCCGCCGCCGGCGATGACGTAATCGAACTTGCCGAAATCGACGGGCTGCGTCACTTGTTCACCGGCATGGCGAATTCGGGTCCCTTGTGCTCGGAGCCGGGCCAGCGCTGCATGATGCTCTTGTAGCGCGTGTAGAAGCGCACGCCTTCCTCGCCGTACATGTGATGGTCGCCGAACAGGCTGGCCTTCCAGCCGCCGAAGGAATGCCAGGCCATCGGCACCGGAATCGGCACGTTGATGCCGATCATGCCGACCTCGATCTTCTGGATGAAGGCCTGCGCCGTGCCGCCGTCGCGGGTGAAGCAGGCGACGCCGTTGGCGAAGCTGTTGCGATTGATCAGTTC
>DAIOGL010000278.1:0-3868 GCA_036745235.1 Sulfuritalea sp. | reverse complement strand
ATCCGAGCCCGCCTTGCGTGATCGCGAGGACGACGGGCATCGCGATTTCCCCGGCCGCGGGCTGCTGATCAACGTCCTGCGCGTGTTCCACATCGTCGGCCTGGCTGGGATTTCGGCGGTGGTGCTGGCCGGCATGAGCGGCGCCGCGAACTGGGGCGGATTGATGCTGATCTCGGGCCTCGGCATCGTCGCTCTTGACGCCTGGGCGAACCCTCTCTACTTTCGCCAGGCCAAGGGCCTCGGCACGCTGCTCAAGCTTGCGCTGGTGATGCTGCTGGTCGCCTGGGAGGCGGGGCGTCTGCCGCTGTTCTGGTTCGTGCTGGCGTTCTCGGTCGCGCTCAGTCACGCGCCGGGGCGCTTGCGACACCGGCGGCTGTTCTGAATTTGCGGGTTTGCCGCTGATTCAGGCGGCCGTGGTCCGGCACACCGCGCAGTCGGGATCGCGCGGCACCCTGATCTCGCGCCATTCCATGCCGAGACCGTCGAGCAGCAGCAGGCGTCCGGCGAGGCTGGTGCCGCAACCGATCAGGAGCTTCAGCGCTTCGGCCGCCTGTACGGTGCCGATGATGCCGGTCAGCGGCGCGAAGACGCCCATTACCGCGCAGCGCACTTCCTCGACATCCTGCCCTTCGGGAAACAGGCAGTGGTAGCACGGCGCGTTCGGCAGGCGCGAGTCGAACACGGCTACCTGCCCGTCGAAGCGGATCGCCGCACCGGAAACCAGGGGCTTGGCGAATTTGACGCAGGCGCGATTGACGGCATGGCGCGTGGCGAAGTTGTCGCAGCAGTCGAGAACGATGTCTGCCAGCGCCACTTCCTGATCCAGCCGCGGGCCGGAAAGACGCTCGTTGAGCGCGATGACGCGGCATTCCGGATTGATCTCGTTCAGCGTGCGTTTGCCGGATTCGCCCTTGGGCATGCCGACGGCGTCGGTGCGATGCAGGATCTGGCGTTGCAGATTGGTCAGGTCGACCGTGTCGCCATCCGCCAGCACCACCGTGCCGACGCCTGCCGAGGCAAGGTAGTAGGCGGCCGGGGAACCCAGCCCGCCGGCGCCGATGACCAGAGCGCGCGCATTGACGATGTTCTCCTGCCCTTCGATGCCGATCTGCGGCAGCAGGATGTGGCGACTGTAGCGCAGCAGCTGGTCGTCGGTCACCGGTCTTGCCTGAGCTCGGGCGGCGTCTCGTCGTGGTCGCCGTGGGGGTGGTGTTCCCAGGCCTTCGAATAGATCTCGTGCGATTTCTTTATCAGGCGCTCGGGGACGCGCATGTTGCGCATCTGGGTTTCCTCGGAGAAATACACCACCATCCGCACCAGCCTGCTATAGAGACTGTTGTCGAGGTGAAAGCCCTGCCGTACCAGGGCGGCTTCGAGTCCTTCCAGCGAATAGCTGCTGATTTCGTACCAGATCGACAGACTGTAGGGCGCAAGGCCGGTATCGATATCCATGCCTTCGAGCCCCGAGAGGAGCTTGCGGGCTTCCTCGACGTGTTCCGGATGTCGATGATCGAAGCGCAGCTCGCGGTGCTTGCGCGTGCCGGGTTGCGGAACGAAAGCGGCAGGACGCTTGCGCCGCTTGCCGTCGCGCAGCTCATCCCGCAGCTCGCGCGCCTTTTCAGGATTCATTCGGCTCATCGTCCGCGTCCGGTCTCTCAGCGCTTGATGATCTGCCAGGCCTTTAGCAGGTTCACCGCCTGGCTGAGCTGGTAGTCCTTCTTAGAGGCGAACTCGAGCGGCACGTGGGGCGATTCGTCGGCCTCGTCCGTCTTGCCCTTCTTGCCGTTCTTGGTCTGTGGCTTGGGCGGCGCAGCTTCTACCGGCTTGTCCTTTTCATTGCCCAAGTGACGTTCGAGATCGGCCTCTCGTATGCGTTCTCGCGACTCGCCGTTTGCGCTTTCCTCGACGATGATGTCCGGCGTGATGCCCTTGGCCTGGATCGAGCGGCCCGAGGGCGTGAAGTAGCGCGCGGTGGTGAGCTTGATCGCGGCATTGTTGGACAAGGGCAGAACGGTCTGTACCGAGCCCTTGCCGAAAGTCTGGGTGCCCATCACTACGGCCCGTTTGTGGTCCTGCAGGGCGCCGGCGACAATTTCCGAGGCGGAGGCCGAGCCGCCGTTGACCAGCACCACAAGCGGCGTGGTCTTGGCGAAGGCGGGAAGATTCTTCATGAAATCATCCTTTTGGCCGCGCTGGTAGTCCTCGGGGCTTGCCAGATAGCGACGCTTGGCGTCCTCGGTGCGGCCGTCGGTCGAGGTGACCAGCGTCTTGGGCTCGAGGAAGGCGGCGGAAACGCCGACGGCACCGTTGAGCAGTCCGCCCGGGTCGTTGCGCAAGTCGAGCACCAGGCCCTTGATGCCTGTGCCCTTGGCGTCCTTGTCTTCCTTCGCCATCTTTTCAAGGTGCTTCACCACGTCAGGCGCGGTTTCCTCCTGGAACTGGGTCACCCGAAGGTAGCCGTAGCCGCCTTCGAGCAACTTGGATTTGACACTTTGCACCTTGATTTTCTCGCGCGTCAGCGTGACTTCGAAAGGCTTGGGCTCCCCCTTGCGAACGATCGTGAGCCGGATCTGGGTCTTCGGCTTGCCGCGCATCTTCTTCACGGCGTCATTGAGCGTAAGACCCTTGACCGGTGTGTCGTCCAGCTTGATGATCAGGTCGCCGGACTTGAGTCCGGCTCTGTATGCCGGCGTGTCTTCGATCGGGGATACCACCTTGACGAATCCATCTTCCATGCCAACTTCGATGCCGAGACCGCCGAACTCGCCCTGGGTGCTGACCTGCAGCTCCTTGAATGAGTCGGCATCAAGATAGGCGGAGTGCGGGTCGAGATTGGCCAGCATGCCGCTGATCGCATGGGTGATCAATTTCTTGTCGTCGACCGGCTCGACATAGCCCTGCTTGATCGCGTTGTAGACGTCGGCGAAGCTGCGCAGTTCCTCGATCGGCAAGGCCGACGTGGCTGCATCCTTGGCGGCGATGGCGGAATAATTCAGACTGACGAATATGCCGGCGATCAAACCGGCCACCACCAGACCTGCTTTTTGAAGCTTGCTGCTCATAGGAACTCCGAACGGATGACGGCCGGGCTGGCCGCGATTGGGACCCCTTAGCGATTGCTGGCCCATTTCAGGGGATCGAACGGCTGGCCTCGATGCCTGAGTTCAAAGTATAAACCCGACTCAGGGTTGCCGCCGCTGTTTCCCACCGTGGCGACGGATTCGCCGCCTTTGACGTTGGCGCCTACGGCAGCCAGCAGGGATTCGTTGTTGCCGTAGACGGAGAGGAAGTCGTTGCCGTGGTCGATGATCAGCAGGTTGCCGAAGCCGCGCAGCCAGTCGGAGAAGACCACGGCGCCGGCGGCCACAGCCTTGACCTCGGCACCTTCGGCGGTGCGGATGAAGACGCCCTTCCAGCTTCCGCCCCCTTCTGCGCGCGGGCTGCCGAAGCGGCCGGCAATGGTTCCCTTGACCGGTAGACGGAGCTGGCCGCGCAGCGCGGCAAAGGCGCCGCCGACATTGCCAGGATCGTAGTTCTTTACTCGCGGCGCGGTCGCCCTGCCGCCGGCGCCGTCTCTGGGAATGGCTCCAGGTGCCGCTTTCCGGGTCGCCGCGATGCGGGCCAGACCTTCGATCAGTTTGGCCAGCCGCTGTTCGTCCCGTTTCAGGGTATCGATTTCACGGCGTTGCGCCTTGAGGCGGCCGGCGATTGCGGCCAGGGTCGTCAGTCGCTGCTTCTTGCGCTCGAGCAATTGTGCGCGGCTTTCCTGTTGCCGCCGTTCGATCTCGGCCAGTTGCGCCTGCCGGTCGCGCACGGCATCGGCGAGGCGGCTCTTCTCCGCGGCGACCGCGCGCAATTGCTGGATCAG
>DAIOGL010000277.1:0-3870 GCA_036745235.1 Sulfuritalea sp. | reverse complement strand
TGAAAGCCCGGCGCGGTCAGTTGCTTGGCGAAGTTCTCGGTCTTGCATTCGGGACAGGTCGTCAATAGCGGATCGCTGATTTTCCGCATGACATCTTTCTCATAGCCGCATTGGGTGCAGCGATAAGCGTAGATTGGCATGACATTCTCCGGCATTCTGGTAAAGAAAGAGATTATAGCTGAAGGCCTTGGCGCACCCGCCGTGCCCAAGCTGCCCTGGTCAGGACAAAATGGGGCCTGACGCCAGAGTTTGCAAGGACTACAGGTTGATGCCGAGATAGGCGTGGGTCAGTGGTTTGCCCCAAAACAGGGCAATTGCACCCGCTGCAGCCAGGTAGGGGCCGAAGGGAATGGGAACGTTGCGACCGTGACGGGCAATAACCATGAGTGCGATACCGACCACTGCGCCGACGAGGGAAGAAAGCAGGACGGTCAATGGCAGCACCTGCCAGCCGAGCCAGGCACCGAGCGCCGCGAGGAGCTTGAAGTCGCCATAGCCCATGCCTTCCTTGCCGGTGATCAGCTTGAATGCCCAGTACACGGCCCATAGCGACAGGTAACCGGCCATGGCACCGATCACGGCGCTCTTCAGATCCGTGTAGACACCAAAGGCATTGAGCGCCAACCCGAGCCAGAGGAGGGGCAAGGTGATGTCGTCGGGCAATAGCTGGGTATCGAAATCGATGCCCGTCAGGGCCACCAGGGCCGCGAGAAACACCAGAGCCCCGAGGCCGGCTGCGGCAAAACCGAAATGCCATGCCGCAAAGGCAAACAACAGCCCGGTCAGCGCCTCGACCAGCGGATAACGAAATGAGATCGGCGCCGCGCAGCCCTTGCATCTCCCGCGCAGCAGAAGCCAGCTGAGGACGGGAATGTTCTCCACGGCGGTGATCGCATGGCCGCAGCGCGGACAACGCGAGCGCGGGCGGGCCAGTGAAAGCGGTTCGAAGACGGGTGGCGCTTCGCCCCTGAGTTCGGCGCATTGCGCCGCCCAGTCGCGTTCCATCATGATCGGCAGGCGATGGATGACGACGTTGAGGAAGCTGCCGACGATCAGGCCGAGCACTCCTGCGGCGAGCGCAAACACCGCCGGATCGGCGAGCTGGGCGAACATTCCCGGGTTTTAGCCTACGACCGAGCCGAGCTTGAAGATCGGCAGGTACATGGCGACCACGAGGCCGCCGATCAGGCCGCCAAGGAACACCATGATCATCGGCTCCATCAAGCTCGAGAGTGCTTCGACCGCCTCGTCGACCTCGGCTTCGTAGAAGTCCGCGGTCTTGCCCAGCATTGAATCCAGCTGGCCGGATTCTTCGCCGATGGCGACCATCTGCGTCACCATCGGCGGAAACAGTCCTGAATTTTCCATGGAAACCGTGAGACTGGAACCCGTGCTGACCTCGGCCTGAATCTTCTTCGTCCCCATCATGTAAACATAGTTACCGGCAGCACCACCGACCGAATCGAGGGCTTCGACCAGCGGCACGCCGGCCGCAAACATGGTGGACAGGGTTCGAGTCCAGCGCGCGATTGACGATTTGACGAGCATATCGCCAAAAACCGGCAGCTTCAGCGAATACTTGTCCTTTGCGATCTGTAACGCAACTGAACGCTTGAAAGCCTGGGAAATGCCGACAAACACGGCGTAGATACCACCGAAGATGATGTACCAATTGGCTGTGAAATAGTCAGAAATTGCGATCACGATCAACGTCGGTGCCGGCAGTTCGCCGCCGAAGCTGGCGAACACCCCCTTGAACGCCGGCACCACGAAAATCATGATGACTGCGGTGATGATAAAGGCGATGATGAGGATGGCGACCGGGTAGGTCAGGGCGCTCTTGATCTTGGATTTGATCGCCTGGATCTTCTCCTTGTAGGTCGCCAGACGATCGAGCAGGGTATCGAGAATACCGGCCTGCTCCCCGGCCTCGACCAGATTGCAGAACAGGGCATCGAAATACATCGGGTACTTGCGAAAGGCGGTGGCGAGGTTGGCGCCGGTTTCGACCTCGGACTTGATGTCGAACAGCAACTTGGCCAGGGCCGGATTATTGGTGCCCTTGCCGACGATGTCGAAGGACTGAAGCAGGGGCACGCCGGATTTGACCATGGTGGCGAGCTGCCGCGAAAAGAGGGTAATGTCCTTGTCCGAGACCTTGCCGCCGGAACTGATTTTGAGCTTCTTCAGCTTGGTGATGTTGATGCCCTGGCGTCGCAATGCCGCATGCGCCGTCGCCTCGCTGGCGGCCTTGATTTCGCCGCGCATCACCTTGCCTTGCTTGTTCTTGCCTTCCCAGGAAAAGTGGAGTTCCTTTGCGCCCTCCTTCTTTTCGTCCTTGCCTGCTGTGGCCATTGGCTTCTCCTGCTTGATTTTTAGTTTCGGCCGCTGCGCTCAACGCCGACAAACATCTTCAGCCTTCATCACCCCGAGAACGTTCCAGCTGCTACTCAACGCTGACAAAAGCGTCGCCGGTCGGCCCTGAAACTCCCTTTTTGCGATTCTACGCCCTGAATATGCCGAGAGTATCACTCTCCGGTGGGGCGGTGAAGACGTACCATCTTGACCTTTCGATCCTGTGTTTGCACGATCTCCATCGGTACGCCGCCGACTCGCACCCCAACGCCCACCTCGGGGATGTCCTGCAGGTGCTCGACAATCAGTCCGTTAAGTGTACGCGGCCCGTCCAGGGGAAAGTCCAGATCGAGCATTCGGTTCAGTTCCCGCAGACTGGCCGCGCCATCCACCAGCGCCACGCCATCATCGTTCCAGGAGAGCGACCCGCCAAAATCCGACTGCCGCGTGGTGAATTTGCCGACCAGTTCCTCGATGATGTCTTCCAGCGTCACCAGCCCCTCGATCTCGCCGTATTCGTCGACCACGAGCCCCATGCGTTGCCGGTTTTCGCGAAAGAACTGGAGTTGGGTGTAGATCGGGGTCGCTGCCGGAATGAAATAGGGTTCGGACATCTGTTCGTGCAGGGCGGCCTGATCGATCTCTCCGCCAAAGGCCTGGGCCACGAGTCGTCGTTGATGCAGGACGCCGATGATATTGGCCGGATCGTTTTCGAATACCACGACCCGCGTGTGAAAACTGGTCGCGAGCTGGGCCTTGATGCTCTCGATCGGCGCGGCGATATCGATGGACTCGATTTCCCCGCGCGGCGTCATGATGTCGGCGACGGTCAACTGCTCGAGTTCGAACAGGTTGAGCAGGATGGAGCGGTGCTGTTGCGGAATGAACTTGCCTGACTCGAGCACCAGGGAGCGCAACTCTTCCGCGCTCAGCCTCGAATTCTCGTCGCCGCCGGAGGGTTTGAGGCGAAGGGCCCAGAGCAGGGCATCGACGAACAGGTTGACGAACCAGACGACCGGGTATGCCGCGCGCAACAGGGGCCAGATCAGAAAGGCCAGCACTCGCGCCAGACGGTCGGCGTGGGCGGCTCCGAGAATTTTCGGGGTGATTTCCGCGAACACCAGGATGGCAAAGGTGACGAGCAGGGTGCCGACGCTGAGGGCCCACTTTTCCTCGCCGAACAACTCGATGGTGATGACCGATACCAGCGTTGCGGTAGCGGCATTGAGCAGATTGTTGCCAAGCAGGATCACGCCCAGCATCTTGTCGGTGCGGGCCAGGAGATCGAGGGCCAGCTTCGCGCCTCGGTCTCCGTGGCTGGCGAGATGGCGCAGGCGATGGCGGTTCGACGCCATCATCGCGGTTTCGGCTACGGAAAAGAAGGCGGAACAGCCCAGCAGCACCGCCAGCGCAAGGAACTGCGCGGATAAAGGAATTTCGTCCATCAGCGCCCGAGGATCACCTCAAGCACGAAGCGGCTGCCGACATAGGCCAGCAGCAGCGCGGCAAAGCCGG
>DAIOGL010000276.1:0-3890 GCA_036745235.1 Sulfuritalea sp. | reverse complement strand
CTGGCAAGCCACGCGCCGGACGTGGTGAACACCCACAGCTCCGCCGATTCCTGGCTGACGGGCCTGGCCTGCGCCACGCTGAGCGATCCGCCCGCCATCGTGCGCACCCGCCACATCTCGGCAAAAGTGTCCGCCAATCTTTTCAACCGCTGGCTGTACCGCCAGGCGAAGGCTGTGGTCACGACCGGCGAACGCCTGCGCCGGCACCTCCTGAAAGCCCTCGACCTCGAACCGCTGCGCGTGACCTCGGTGCCCACCGGGATCGACACCGAGCGCTTCCACCCTGTCGAATGCGCGGCCGACAAGGCTGCCGCCAAGCTCGCGCTGGGACTCGATCCGGCGCAGCAGCATCTCGGCATCGTCGCCACGCTGCGCAGCTGGAAGGGCCACCTGTTCCTGCTCGATGCCTTCGCGCAACTGGAGCGGCCCGGGCTGCACCTGCTGATCGTCGGCGAAGGCCCGATGCGCAGCCAGATCGAAGACAAGATCGCGGCGCTCGGCATAGGCGAACGGGTCACGCTGGCCGGCCAGCGCAGCGAGCCCGAACACTGGCTGCAGGCGATGGATGTGTTCTGCCTGCCGTCCTACGCCAACGAAGGCGTGCCGCAGGCGATCCTGCAGGCCATGCTCTGCGGCCTGCCGATCGTCACCACCCCCGTCGGCGCCATACTCGAGGCCGTCAGCGACAACCAGACGGCGCTGATCGTGCCGCCGAGAGATGCCGCGGCGCTGGCCGCCGCCATCGGCCGCCTGCTCGACGACGGCGCACTTGCGGCGCGCCTCGGCGAGGCCGCGCGCCGTGTCGCCAGCGCCGACTTTTCGCGCGACGCGATGCTGGACAGCATGGAACACATTTTTGAACGGGCCAGGCGCTCATGAGCAAATCCCTCGACTGGACCACCGTGTCCGACGATCCCAACAACCCGGAGGCCCGGGCCGCCGTGCGCGCCTGGCTGAAGACGGCGCAGCGCGTGCATACCGACACCGACCTGCTCGGCCACATCGAAACCCTGGTGCGCGGCAAGCGCGTGCTCGACATCGGGGTCGTGGAACACAGCCTGAGCTACATGAACCGCCCCGACTGGCGTCACGGACGCATCTGCAATGTGGCGAGCCATTGCCTCGGCATCGACATACTCGCCCCGCTGGTGGAGGAACTGAACAACCGCGGCTTCAACGTGCGCTGCGTCGACGCGACCTCGGACGTCGATCTCGGCGAGCGTTTCGACGTCGCCTTCATCGGCGACGTGATCGAGCACGTGGATAACGCCGCGCGCCTGCTCAAGTTCGCCGCGCGCCATCTCGCGCCGGGCGGCCGCCTCTATGTGACGACGCCGAACCCGTTCTCGCGCAAGTTCGTGCGCCAGTTCAAGCGCGAAGGCGTGATGGTGGTGAATCTCGACCACGTCGCCTGGATCACGCCGACCATGGCCATGGAGCTGGCGCGCCGCGCCGGAATCCGGCTGGTCGCCTATCACCTGGTGAAGCCTTTCTCCGCCTTCGCCCTGGCCGTGAAGCGCCTGATCGGCTGGCGCCTGGAGCCGGTCGAATATTCCTTCCCGGATTATCTGTATGAGTTCTCCAGCCGCGACTGAAGAGCCGCGACGGATCCTCTACATCAACGTCTCACGCATCGGCGACACGTTGTTGATGACGCCGGCCGTCAAGGCCGTGGCGGCGCGCTGGCCGCAGGCGCAGATCGACCTGCTGGCCCACCCCAAGCGCGAGGAGGTACTGCGCAACCTGCCCTTCGTGCATAGCGTCGGCGGCATCACCAAGAACCAGGCGCCGTTTCGCGGCCGCCTCGCGGCCTTGGGCGGCAAGCCCTACGACCTCGCCTTCGTCTGCAATTTCGATCGCGCCCTGCTGACTTACGCGCTGCGCGTCGCCCGCCGCGTGGTGGCTTTCCGCCAGCCGGACGAAGCGCTGAATCGCAGGCTGTACCGGGTCGTCGAACACCCGGCGCTGCAGACTACGCACGCCGTGGACATCCAGCTGCTGCTGCCGGCGGCCGTCGGCGTCGCTCCCGCCGGCAAGGCCCTGTGCTATTGCGTCACGGCGGATGAAGCCCGCTGGGCCGCGGATTTCCTGGCCAGCCATCAGGCGGGCGACCGCCACCCGCTGCTCGGCCTGCAGGTCGCCAGCTTCCCGACCAAGGCCTATCGCGACTGGCCGCTGGAGCATTTCATCGAGCTGTGCCGGCGCATTCGCAAGCGCTGGCCGCAGGCACATTTCCTGATTTTCGGCGGCGAGCTGGAGCAGCAACGCACCGCGGCGCTGGCCGCCGAACTCGGCGGCGCCGCCACGCTCTGTGCCGGCCGCCTGACGCTGCGCCAGACCGCGGCGCTGATGAACCGCGTCGATCTCTACGTCGGCGTGGACACCGGACCGACCCACATCATGGGTGCGCTGCACCGGCCGATGGTCGCGCTCTACCACGGCTATTCGCCGAGCCGCGTGCTGGCGCCGCTCGATCATCCCTGCCTCCATGCCGTCGACCACCCGCTGGCCGACCGCTGCACCCCCGAAGCCGCGATGGCCGACATCGGCGTCGACCGCGTCTGGCAGGTAGTCGAGCAGGCACTGGCGACGCCGCCTGCGCCATGAAGAAGCGCATCCTCCACCTCATCACGCAGCTGCCGACCGGCGGCGCCGAGCACCTGCTGGCCAGCATCGTCCGCCACCTCGATGCGGACCGCTACGAATCGGTGGTGTGCTGCATCCAGGAGCGCGGCGCGCTGGCCGCGATGATCGAGGCCGGCGGCGTGCCGGTGATCTGCCTCGATCGCCGCGGCAAGCGCTTCAGCATCGGCACGGTGCTGGCGCTGGCCCGCCTGATGCGCGAACAGCGCATCGACCTGGTGCACTGCCATCTCTACCACGCCAATCTCTACGGCCGCCTCGCGGCGCGCCTCGCCGGCATTCCGGCGATCGCCACCGTGCACAACACCTATGTGCGCCGCAAGTGGCATCGCAGCCTGCTCAATCGCTGGCTGGGCCGCGGCCGCGGCCTGGTCATCGCGGTTTCCGCCGAAGCCCGCAGCGACGTGATCGAGCACGACCGGCTCGACCCCGGACACGTGCTGCTGCTGCCCAACGGCATCGACCTGTCGCGGGTGGACACGCCGCTGTCGCAGGTTGCCGCCAAGGAGCGCCTGGGCTACGCGGCGGACGATTTCCTGATCGGCTGCATCGGCCGCCTGGAAGAGCAGAAGGGGCACGCCAACATCATCCGGGCGCTGGGCCTGATGCTGCAGACCGCGCCCGAGGACCTCCAGCGGCGGCTGCGGCTGCTGATCGTCGGCGGCGGCCGGCTGCGCGGCGAACTGGAGCGGGTGGCGGCGGCGGCCGGTGTGACGGACAAGGTGCGCTTCGCCGGCTCGCGCAGCGACGTCGCCGAGATCCTGCGCAGCCTCGATCTCTATGTCATGCCTTCGCTGTGGGAGGGCCTGTCGCTGGCGATGCTGGAAGCGATGGCAGCCGGCCTGCCGGTGATCATCAGCGATGTCGGAGGCGCTGCGGAGGTGCTCGGCGACGGCGAATTCGGCATCCGCGTGCCGCCCGGAGACGTTGCCGCCCTGGCCCGCGCCGTCATGGCGCTGGTACAGGACGAAGCGGAACGGCGGCGACTGGGCGCCGCCGCGCAGCGCCGCGTGCGCGAACACTACGATTTGCGCGAACGCGTCGCGCGCCTGGAAGCCGTCTATGAAACCTTGCTCAAATAGCGCGGCGCGGCACCGGTTTCTTTTAGACTTGACGCTCGATCACGAACATTGCCTGGGGCACATCGGGTGAATCCGCTGAAACACCTCCTCTTCATTCTGCAACAGCGCCGCGCCGGCAACCGCGTGTCCTTCTCCGCCTACATCAAGGGCTATGAGCGCATCGAG
>DAIOGL010000275.1:0-3905 GCA_036745235.1 Sulfuritalea sp. | reverse complement strand
TTCGGCGCGAAACACCGCGTCGAGCAGGTCCAGCGAGGGATGGCGCTCCAGCCAGCCGCGCAGCAACGCAATGCCCTGCTCCATGCGACCCAGCTGGATATGCACCGTCATCAGCTTTTCGGCGACGAGTGCGAGATACACCGGATTCTGCTGTTCGATTCGCTTCCAGTAATCGATCGCCGTCTCGCCGGCACCGACTTTTGCTGCCAGATCGCCGAGCAAAAGGGTGGCGCGAACGCATTTCCGGTTGGCGGCCAGGGCCACGTCGAGCAGGCGTTGCGCCTCGTCATGGCGGTCGTGAAGCATTTCGTTGGCCGCCATCTCGCAACGAAACTCGGCAATTTCCTTTTGCCACAGATGATCGGCATGGTTCGGCATGGCGTCGCAGGTCGCAATCGCCTTGGCCCATTCCTTTTCCTGCTGGTAGATCTCCAGCAGGCTCTTCAGCGCCTCTTCATCGCGGTCGGTGCCGCGCAGCTTGATGAATATCTCCTCGGCACGATCGAGCAGGCCGGCCTTGAGGTAGTCCTGCCCGAGCTCGGACAGGGCGTGCAGCCGCTGCTTGGCCGACAGGCCATCGCGCTCGATCAGATTCTGATGCACGCGGATCGCGCGGTCGGTCTCGCCGCGCCGGCGAAACAGGTTGCCCAGGGCGAAATGCAGCTCGATGGTTTCCGGATCGATCCGTGCGGCTTCGATGAAGGCCTCGATGGCCTGGTCGGGCTGTTCGTTGAGCAGGAAGTTCAGGCCCTTGAAATACGAGCGCGGCAAGGCGCGCGACTCCTTGAGGATCTGCCTGATGTCGATCCGCGCGGCAATCCAGCCGAGGGCGAAAAAGACCGGCAGGACCAGCAGCCACCAGAGTTCAATTTCCATCATGTTTGCGCGGCTCGTGGTCCGGATTGGGCTGCGGGCGCAGGAAGACGCTCAGGGCCGCCGTCAGGCCGACCGCGACGCCAATGGCGAACACGGTGAGGATGACCACCGAGACCGGCGCCGTCCAGGCCTGATCGAGAAAGAAGCGCAGTTCCATCGGACCGCTGTTCTTGATCGCCAGGCCGAACAGGCCGACGAAGACCACGATACGCAACAGCCAGACAAGAAGCTTGAGCAGGGTAGTCACGGCAAGGTAGTCAAATTCGAGTATTCATGAAAAAAAGCGGCACCTGCTTAAGGTGCCGCTCTGAAGCTGAAACAACGGCGCTATTCATGGCCGGTAATCGACGCGTTCCCGCAACTCCTTGCCGGCCTTGAAATGGGGCACGTACTTTTCGGGTACCTGCACCTTGTCGCCGGACTTCGGATTGCGACCGACCCGCGGGGGCCGGTAGTTCAGCGCAAAACTGCCGAAACCGCGTATCTCGATGCGATCGCTGCGGACCAGTGCCGCAGTGAGCGCATCGAGAATCATCTTGACGGCGTAGTCGGCATCCTTCGCCACCAGCTGGGGAAAACGCTCCGCCAGCCGGGCGATTAGCTCCGATTTGGTCATGAGATAAGGCTTATTGCGGCTGGTTCTGGTTGAGCTTGGCCTTCAGCAGCGCGCCCAGGTTGGTCGTGCCGCTGCTGGCCGAACTGTCCGCTGCGAGCTTCTGCATCGCCTGGCTCTGCTCCACCTGATCCTTGGCCTTGATCGAAAGATTGATCGAACGCGTCTTGCGATCCACGTTGATGATCATGGTTTCGATCGTTTCGCCGACCTTCAGATGCTGCGTCAAATCCTCGATGCGATCGCGCGAGAACTCGGAAACACGCAGATAGCCTTCGACCTCGGAACCCAGATCGATCACCGCACCACGCTGATCAACGCTGGTCACCGTGCCGGAAACCAGGCTGTTCTTGTCGTGAGTCGCGACGAAGCTGGTGAAGGGATCGCCATCGAGCTGCTTGACGCCGAGCGAAATGCGCTCTTTCTCGACATCGATGGACAGCACCACGGCCTCGACTTCATCGCCCTTCTTGAAGTTCTGCTTGGCTTCTTCGCCGGTCGCCGACCAGGACAGGTCGGACAGATGCACCAGACCGTCGATACCGCCGGGCAGGCCGATGAAGATGCCGAAGTCGGTGATCGACTTGATGGCGCCGCGAACCTTGTCGCCCTTCTTGTGGTTCATCGCGAAATCGTCCCACGGGTTCGCCATGCACTGCTTCATGCCCAGCGAGATGCGGCGACGGTCTTCGTCGATTTCCAGGATCATCACTTCGACTTCGTCGCCCAGCTGGACAACCTTGGTCGGGTGGATGTTCTTGTTGGTCCAGTCCATTTCGGAAACGTGCACCAGGCCTTCGATGCCCTGCTCGATCTCGACGAACGAACCGTAATCGGTCAGGTTGGTGACCTTGCCGAACAGGCGCGTGCCGGCCGGGTAGCGGCGGGAGATTCCCACCCACGGATCTTCGCCCAGCTGCTTCATGCCGAGGCTGACGCGGTTCTTTTCCTGGTCGAACTTGAGCACCTTGGCGGTGACTTCATCACCGACGTTGAGCACTTCCGACGGGTGACGCACGCGGCGCCAGGCCAGGTCGGTGATGTGCAGCAGGCCGTCGATGCCGCCGAGGTCGACGAATGCGCCGTAGTCGGTGATGTTCTTGACGATGCCCTTGATGACGGTGCCTTCCTGCAGGTTTTCCAGCAGCTTCTGGCGCTCTTCACCCATGCTGGCCTCGAGCACGGCGCGGCGGGAAACCACCACGTTGTTGCGCTTGCGGTCGAGCTTGATGACCTTGAATTCGTATTCCTTGCCTTCGAAAGGCGTAGTGTCCTTGACCGGACGGGTATCGACCAGCGAGCCGGGCAGGAAGGCACGGATGCCATTGACCATGACGGTCAGGCCGCCCTTGACCTTGCCGGTGATCAGGCCCTTGACCAGGGCGCCATCGACCATGGCCTTGTCGAGATCGTTCCAGGCGGCGATGCGCTTGGCCTTTTCACGCGAGAGGCGCGTTGCGCCGTAACCGTCTTCGAGCATCTCGATCGCGACCAGGACGAAATCGCCCGGCTTGGCTTCGAGTTCGCCACGTTCATTGTGGAATTCCTCGACGGGAATCATGCTTTCGGACTTGAGACCGGCATTGACGACCACGAAGTTCTGGTCGATGCGGACGACTTCGGCCGTGATGACTTCACCGGCACGCATTTCCTGGCGCTGGAGGCTTTCCTCGAACAGAGCGGCAAAGCTCTCCATGGGTGAAGCTTGTGAAGCTTCGGCAATAGCAGTAGACATTGAGTTAGGGACCTTACGGATGTTTGTCACCGGGGTGACGGGTTGGTTGCTGTTCGCCGCAGAAGCCGGGCGGCCGCTGCGACACCTTTGTTGCAGTACTTCCTTGAAACCTTGCTGATACCCGATTTACAGCCGCTGCCGCCCGACGATGGTCATCACGGCCGCCACTGCTGCTTCGATGTTCATCTCGGTGGTATCCACCAGGTCTGCATCGTCGCAATGCCGGAGAGGTGCCACGCTGCGCTGGGCGTCGCGCGCATCCCTTTCCTGCAAATCCTGTAAAAGGGCGTGCATGTTAGCAGGCATCCCCTTTCCGATCAACTGTTTATAGCGTCTTTCTGCACGTGCCTCGGCGGATGCCGTGAGGAAGACCTTGGCCGCCGCGCCGGGAAAGACCACCGAGCCCATGTCGCGCCCGTCCGCCACCAGTCCGGGGAAGCGCCGGTAGGCGCGCTGCCGGGCCAGCAGCGCACTGCGTACCGCCGGCAAGGACGCGACTTTGGAAGCCCCGGCCGAGACTTCCTCGCTGCGGATGGCGTCGGTCACGTCGTCACCGGCAAGCAGCACCCGGCCGCCCTCGAAACTCGCCGGCAGGCCGCCCGTCAGCGCGGCCACGCCGGCTTCATCGTCCAGCGCGACGCCGGCCCGAAGCGCGGCCAGCGCGGTCAGCCGGTACAGCGA
>DAIOGL010000274.1:0-3905 GCA_036745235.1 Sulfuritalea sp. | reverse complement strand
CCGGCAAGCCGATGGACCGCCTGGTCTGCGGCGACGTCGGCTTCGGCAAGACCGAGGTGGCGATGCGCGCCGCCTTCGTCGCGGTGGCCGACGGCAAGCAGGTCGCGATCCTGTGCCCGACCACGCTGCTGGCCGAGCAGCATTACCAGAACTTCAGCGACCGCTTCGCCAACTGGCCGATCAAGATTGCCGAAATCTCGCGCTTCAAGTCGGCCAGGGAGCAGGGCGAAGCCGTGGCACTGCTGGGTCAGGGCAAGATCGACATCCTGATCGGCACCCATCGCCTGCTGCAGAAGGACGTCAAGTTCGAGCGCCTCGGCCTCATCATCATCGACGAGGAGCACCGCTTCGGCGTGCGCCAGAAGGAGGCCCTGAAGGCGCTGCGCGCCTCGGTGGACGTGCTGACCCTGACCGCGACGCCGATCCCGCGCACGCTGGGCCTGTCGCTCGAAGGCCTGCGCGATTTTTCGGTGATCGCCACGCCGCCGCAGAAGCGCCTGGCGATCAAGACTTTCGTCAGCAAGTGGTCCAACGGCCAGGTGCGCGAAGCCTGCCTGCGCGAGTTCAAGCGCGGCGGCCAGGTGTATTTCCTGCACAACGAAGTCGACACCATCGAGAACATGAAGGAGCGGCTGCACACCCTGCTGCCCGAGGCGCGCATCGTGGTCGGCCACGGCCAGCTGCCGGAGCGCGAGCTGGAACGCGTGATGCGCGAATTCACCCAGCAGAAGCACAACCTGCTGCTGTGCTCGACCATCATCGAGACCGGCATCGACAACCCGCACGCCAACACCATCATCATCAACCGCGCCGACAAGTTCGGCCTGGCGCAGCTGCACCAGTTGCGCGGCCGCGTCGGCCGCTCGCACCACCAGGCCTATGCCTACCTGCTGACCCACGAGGACGCCAAGCCGACGGCGCAGGCCAAGCGCCGCCTCGAAGCCATCCAGGCCATGGAAGAGCTTGGCTCGGGCTTCTTCCTCGCCATGCACGACCTCGAAATCCGCGGCGCCGGCGAGGTGCTCGGCGAATCGCAAAGCGGCGAAATCCACGAAATCGGCTTCGCCATGTACACCAACATGCTCAACGCCGCGGTGCGCGCCCTGAAGGCCGGCGAGAAGGTGCCCGACCTGACCCAGCCGCTGTCGATCACCTCGGAAATCAACCTGCGCGTCCCGGCCTTGCTGACCAACGACTACTGCCCCGACGTGCATGAGCGCCTGACGCTATACAAGCGCCTGGCCAACTGCGACAGCGACGACGACCTGCGCGCAATGCAGGAAGAACTCATCGACCGTTACGGCGAGATGCCGGCGCAGACGCTGGCCCTGATGGAAACCCACCGCCTGCGCCTGGCCGGCCGCGCGCTGGGCCTGGCCAAGCTGGATGCGGGCCCTGCCGCGATACAATTGCAATTTGTGCCGAATCCTCCCATAGACCCCGCGAAAATCATCCGCCTGCTCCAGAGCGACCGCAGCTTCAAGCTGGCGGGACAGGACAAGCTGCTCTGGCAGCGACCCAGCGCGAACCTGAAGGAACGCGTCGGCGCGGTAAAAGAACTATTCAACAAGTTGAAACCCTGATGCAGATCACTGAAAACCTCAATATCGAAGCCTTCGAGCCGATGCCGACGCCCGAAGAAATCCATGCCCGTGTGCCCCTCTCGGACACCGCCGCAGAGTCGGTGCTGGCGGGACGGCGCACGCTGGAACGCATCCTCGACGGCAAGGACCCGCGCGTCTTCGTCGTGGTCGGTCCCTGCTCGATCCATGATCCGGTCGCCGGTCTCGACTATGCGCGGCGCCTGAAGAAGCTGGCCGACGAAGTCGCCGGCACCATGGTGCTTGTAATGCGCGTGTACTTCGAAAAGCCGCGCACCGCGACGGGCTGGAAGGGCTACATCAACGATCCGCGCATGGACGATTCCTTCCACATCGAGGAAGGCATGCAGAAGGCGCGCGAATTCCTCCTGGCCGTGAATGAAATCGGGCTGCCGGCCGGCACCGAGGCGCTGGACCCGATCGCCCCGCAATACCTCGGCGACCTCATCGCCTGGGCGGCGATCGGCGCACGCACCTCCGAATCCCAGACCCATCGCGAGATGTCGTCCGGCCTCTCGGCTCCCGTCGGCTTCAAGAACGGCACCGACGGCTCGCTCGACGCCGCGGTCAACGCGATCATTTCCGCTTCCAGCCCGCACAGCTTCCTCGGCATCAACATGCAGGGCCGTTCCAGCGTGGTGCGCACCGCCGGCAACCGCTACGGCCACCTGGTGCTGCGCGGCGGCGGCGGCCGCCCGAATTACGACACGGTCAGCGTTGCGCTGGCGGAGGCTTCGCTGGCCAGGGCCGGGTTGCCGCAGAATATCGTCGTCGATTGCTCCCATGCCAACAGCTACAAGAAGCCGGAACTCCAGCCGCTGGTCATGCAGGACTGCATCAACCAGATTTGCGCCCAGCGCAGGGCAGGCCATCGTTCCATCGTCGGCCTCATGATCGAAAGCTTCATCGAGGCGGGCAACCAGCCGATTCCGGTGGACCTGTCGCAGCTGAGGTACGGCTGCTCGGTCACCGACGCCTGCGTCGACTGGCCGACCACCGAAAAAATGATCCGCGACGCCGATGCCGCGCTGCGCGGCGTGCTTGCCAATTCCAACCCCGCCTGAGAGTCCCCATGAGCCTGATTCAAGCTTTCCGCGGTCTGCGCCCGGCCGCCGGCCAGGCGGGCGCCATCGCGGCGCCGCCCTACGACGTGCTGTCCAGCGAGGAAGCGCGCCGCATTGTCCATGGTGGCGCCGCCGGCAAGCCCTGGTCCTTCCTGCACATCTCCAAGCCGGAGATCGACCTGCCGCCGGACGTCGATCCCTACGCGCCGGAGGTCTATGCCAAGGCCGCCGAGAACCTGCAGAAGATGCTGGCCGCCGGCGTGCTGGTGCGCGATGACGCGCCCTGCTACTACGCCTACCGCCTGACCATGCCCGGCATGGGCGGCAATGGCGGCGACCACGTGCAGACCGGCCTGGTTGCGGCGGCGAACGTCGCCGACTACGACAGCAACCGCATCCGCAAGCACGAATTCACGCGGCCCGACAAGGAGGATGATCGCGTGCGCCAGATCGAGGCGCTCAACGCCCAGACCGGCCCGGTGCTGCTCGCCTATCCCGCTTCGGCCACGGCGGACGCGCTGATCGATGCCATCGCCCAGGGTACTCCCGCCGCCGACGTCACCGCCGACGACGGCATCCGCCACCAGATCTGGGTGTTGCGCGACGCGGCGAAGATCGCCGCGATCACGCAAGCCTTCGACGCGATGACGGCGCTGTACATCGCCGACGGCCATCACCGTTCGGCCGCCGCTTCGCGCGTGGCCGCGGCCCGCCATCAGCAGGGCCGGCAGCTGTCGGCCGACTCCTTCCTGTCGGTGATCTTTCCGCATCATCAGATGAAGATCCTCGACTACAACCGCGTGGTCAAGGATCTGCACGGCCTCGAGGAGTCGGCGCTGGTGGCACGCCTCGGCGCCGCCTTCGCGGTGGAAGAGAGCACCGGGCGCGTGCATCCGGCCCGCCCCGGCGAATTCGGCATGTATCTCGCCGGCCGCTGGCGCAAGCTCACGATCAAGCCCGAACTGATTCCCGACGACCCCGTGGAAAGCCTCGACGTCTCGCTGCTGTCGAACCATCTGCTGGGTCCGCTGCTGGGAATCGCCGACCTGCGCCGCGACAAGCGCATCGATTTCGTCGGCGGCATCCGCGGCCTGGGCGAACTCGAAAAGCGCGTCGATTCCGGCGAGATGGCGGTGGCATTCGCGCTCCATCCCACGCGCATGGATCAGTTGATGGCCGTGGCCGACAGCAACAACGTGATGCCGCCGAAGTCGACCTGGTTCGAACCCAAGCTGGCCGA
>DAIOGL010000273.1:0-3906 GCA_036745235.1 Sulfuritalea sp. | reverse complement strand
CCTTCGCCGGCCAGATGTACGGCATCGACGTGCGCATCTACATGGTGAAGATCAGCTACGAACAGAAGCCCTACCGCCGCTCGATGATGCAGACCTGGGGCGCCAACGTCTTCCCCAGCCCGACCGACATGACGAATGCCGGCCGTGCCGCGCTGGCTGCCGATCCGAACAACCAGGGCAGCCTGGGCCTGGCGATTTCCGAAGCCGTCGAAGAAGCTGCCTCGCGTCCCGACACCAACTACGCGCTGGGCTCGGTGCTCAACCACGTCCTGCTGCACCAGACGATCATCGGCCAGGAAGCCAAGACGCAGATGGCCAAGATCGGCGAGTATCCCGACATGGTCTTCGCCCCCTGCGGCGGCGGATCGAACTTCGCCGGCATCGCCTTCCCCTTCCTCGCCGACAAGGCGGCCGGCAAGAAGGTGCGCCTGGTGGGCGTCGAGCCGACCTCCTGCCCCTCGATGACCAAGGGCGTGTATGCCTACGACTACGGCGACGTCTCCGGCTACACGCCGCTGATGAAGATGTACACCCTGGGCCACAACTTCATGCCGCCGGGCATCCATGCCGGCGGCCTGCGCTATCACGGCGAGTCGCCGCTGGTATCCCAGCTGTATCACGAAAAACTCATCGAGGCGGTCGCCGTGCCGCAGGTGGCGACCTTCGCCGCCGGCGTCATGTTCGCCAAGGCCGAAGGCATCATCCCGGCGCCGGAATCCTGCCACGGCATCCGCGCCGTGATCGACGAGGCGCTGCGCTGCAAGGAATCCGGCGAGGCGAAGACCCTGCTGTTCTGCCTCTCGGGTCACGGCCACTTCGACATGGCGTCCTACGACCGCTACCTGTCGGGCAAGCTGGAAGACTTCGACTATCCGAAGGCCATGGTGGATGAGGCGCTCAAGGGTCTGCCGAACGTCGACTGGCCGCCCAAGGCCGCCTGATCGGCGAATAAGCTGATGCTGTGAGAAAGGGAGCCGAGGCTCCCTTTCTTTTCGCCCGCAGCGCACCGGAATCGACGGCCATCCCGCGCCGACGAGATGTCCGATCGCTTACCCGGCCTTGTCCTGCCCTGCCCCCTTGGCCGCAAACTCGACCAGCGCCCGCTGAAACTCCTCGATGGCGGCAGCGCTGACCTCCTCGCCGCATTCGTAACAATAGGCCTGGCCCTTGAGTCGATCCACCCAGCGGCAGCCGCAGTGGTCGCATGCGAGTTCCGGCGCTCCGTGCGGGTTGGTGAAAATCATCTGCAGGCTCCAAGAAAAGCCAATCCGAGCGAGTCGAGGAAGTCCTCGTAGCCGGCGTCCTGCAGCTGGGCCTTGTTCTTGAAGACGAAGAACATCATGCGCCCGCGCCGGATCAGCCGCTTGATTACCGTCAGCGTATCGCCGCCCAACTCGCGGAGCATCGTCTCCAGCGCCTCTTCGTCAGCCACCAGCAGGAGATCGACCTTGGTCGACGCCATTCCGGCAAAACGCTCGATGCGCGCCGACATTCCGCCGTTCTCCAATTGCCAGGCCAGCATCGGCACCTCGGTCGCAAGTTTCACGCCGTCCAGATGCTTGCCGGGAAGAATGCCCGAGGCTTCGCGCGAGACGAAGCCGATGCGCGATCCCTGAACCATGTCGAGGAACAATTCGCTATGGCGATCCAGCATGGTTTGCCACGATGCGATCTCGCCGAAAGTTTGGTCAGTAGCTGTAGTCATCAATGTTTTGGGGTCGCCAGTTCAAGCGACTCGATAAAGTCCAGGATTCCGGCAGCCTCCAGCGCGTCGCGCTGCTGCAAAAGGAAGGGCATGATCTTGCCTCGGCGCACCAGGCCCGCCATGCACGATTCGCCTTCGGCGCACACGGCCTCGAGCGCCGCTTCGCTCATGACCAGCAACATACCCCAATCGGCGGGAAATCGTCCGTCGTAGCCGCATTGCTCGACCGGCCGGGCCTGGCTGCCCGGCCACCAGAGCCAGGCCGAGCCGCTCTTCGCCGCAAAATCGTCGCTGCCGACAAAGGCGACCGCCAGCGCCTCGCTCACCTCGACGTCGCCTGCAGGCATTACCGCCAGAACTTGCCGCCAGGTCGACTCGTCCGCCCTCATTTAGGTGCCTTCCCCCCGGCCCCCTTCCCAAGGAAGGGGGCGACCGTGGATCGCGGGCGTCGCCCGCTCGATGTCACTGACTGCGCCACCCTTGGGGCGGTCCTGCGGACGGCGCTCATGCGTCGGGCAGCACCGCCGTCGCCTCGATTTCGACCTTGGCGCCAACCTCGACGAAGCCGGCGACCTGCACCGCCGTCATCGCCGCGCCGTAGGTGCCGATGATCCTGCGGAAGACCGCGCCGAGTTCCTTCTGCTTTGCCCAGTACTCTTCATTGCTGCCGAGGTACCAGGTCATGCGCACGATGTGCTCGGGCCGCGCGCCGGCCTCGGCCAGAATCGCCACGATGTTCTTCAGCGCCTGCTCGGCCTGTCCGACCAGATCGTCGCTCTGGAACTGGCAATTCTCGTCCCAGCCGACCTGTCCCGCGACGAACACCATTTCACCACGGGCAACCACGCCATGGGCATAGCCCTTGGCGAGCGTCCAGCCTTTCGGCAATAACGTCTTCAATGTAAACCTCCTTAAGAATTCTGTCGCAGGCGGAAGCGCTGCAGCTTGCCGGTCTCGGTGCGCGGCAGGCTGGTGGCGAATTCGACCTGGCGCGGATATTTGTAGGGGGCGATGGTCTGCTTGACGAAGTCCTGCAATTCCTTCGCCGTTTCCGGCGTCGGTTCGACTTCCGGCCGCAGCACGACGAAGGCCTTGACGATCTGGCCGCGCTCTTCGTCCGCCACGCCGATCACGCCGCACTCGGCCACCTTGGGGTGACGCAGCAAGGCATCCTCGACCTCCGGACCGGCGATGTTGTAGCCCGCTGAAATGATCATGTCATCGGTGCGCGAATGGTAGTGGAAGTAGCCCCCGGCATCCATAGCGTAGGCGTCGCCGGTGTAGTTCCATCCATTCCTGACGTAGCTGGCCTGGCGCTCGTCGGCGAGATAGCGGCAACCCGTGGGGCCTTTCACCGCCAATTTTCCGACCTGGCCGATGGGTGCCGGCTTGCCCTCGTCGTCCATGACGCAGGCCACATAACCCGGGACCACGGTGCCGGTGGCACCGGGCAGCGCGTGCGCTTCATCGGCCGAAATGAAGATGTGCATCAGCTCCGTGGCGCCGATGCCATCGATCATCTCGATGCCGGTTGCCTCCTTCCACAGGGCGCGCGTCGCCGCAGGCAGGGCCTCGCCGGCAGAAACGCACTTGCGCAAACTGCTGTTGCGCAGCGGGCCGGCAATCGGCGCAATGGCACGATACGAAGTCGGCGCGGTGAACAGCACGGTGGCCCCGTAGGTCGCGATCGCATTGACCAGATCCTGGGGGGCGCCCTGCTCCAGCAATACCGTGGAAGCGCCGACACTGAGCGGGAACAGCAGCAGTCCGCCGAGGCCGAAGGTGAATGCCAGCGGCGGCGTGCCCATGAAGACATCGTCCGAGTTCGGGCGCAGGACATGGGGTGGCCAGCACACGCACGACGCCATGACGTCGCGATGGAAGTGCATGGTCGCCTTGGGTTGTCCCGTGGTGCCCGACGTAAAGGCCAGCATGCAAGTGTCGGTGAGGGCGGTATCGACGTTGCTGAACGCAGTGGATTGCTGCGCCATGGCGGCTTCGAGACCCGCCGCTGAAGTGTCGTTGAAATAGCGGATGTGCCGCAGTTCCGGGCACTCTGCCGCGGCGCCCTTCAGTTCGTCAGCCAGGCGCAGATCGCAAAGTGCATGGGTCACGCGCGCCTTGGTGATGACGTGCTTGAGTTCCTTGGCGCGCAGCAGCGGCATGGTCGCCACTGCCACGGCGCCGGCCTTCATGACCGC
>DAIOGL010000272.1:1838-3940 GCA_036745235.1 Sulfuritalea sp. | reverse complement strand
CGGCCACCGCGGCGCGGCACGCCGCCGGATCGGTGACGTCGCCGGGCACGGCGAGCGCTTCGCCGCCCCCGGCGCGCAGGGCAGCCACCAGGGCGTCGAGTTTGCCGCCATCGAGATCCAGCGCCGCGATGCGCGCGCCGGCGGCGGCATAGCGCCGGCACAGCGCGGCGCCGAGGCCGCCGGCCGCGCCGGTGATCAGGACCACGCGGCCCTCGAGCTGGCGCCGGGTCACCTTGCCTTGCTCGCGCGCGAGGCCCGCCAGAGTTCGAAGGCTTCGGCCGAGGTGAGCTTGGGCACGTAGCCGAACTCCTCCTTCAGCCGCCGGTTGTCGAGCACCGGCCGGTAGCGCAGGAAATCGATCTGCTCGGGCCCGTACTGGGTCAGGCCCAGCTTCTTCAGCAGCCACAGGGCGCCGCGCAGCAGCCAGGGCGGGAACTCGACGCAGCCCTTGCCGAGCCGCGCGGCGATCTCGTCGATGTCGAGCTTGCCGTCGCCGGCGACGTTGAAGATGCCGGTCACCGGCGAGTCGACGCCCTGCACGATGGCGGCGACCACGTCCTGGTCATGGATGAAGACGAAGGGGCTGGAGGAACCGCTGATCGCGATCAGGCGCCGCTTTTCGAAGAGGTCGGTGATCTGGTTGCGCGTCCGGGTGCCGAGGATGGTGCCGATGCGGAAGATGATCTGTTCCAGCTGCGGCTGCCGCACGCGGTAGTCGGCCAGCATTTCCTCGACCAGGCGCTTGTGCCAGGAATAGGCGAAGCTCTGGTTGCCGCGCACCGGGTCGCTCTCGGTCAGCCATTTCGAGTTGTCGGCGTGGTAGCCGTAGGCCGCGCCGCTGGACGCCACGATGATGCGCTGCACGCCATGGCGGACGCAGGCTTCGAGCAGATTGCGGGTGCCCTCGACGTCGACGCTGTATTCGAATTCGCGGTTGCTGTTCTTGCCCGGCGTGACGATGGACGCCAGATGCACCACGACCTGCGGCCGGTGGCGGGCGCAGATGGCATCGACTTCCGGCGCGCGGATGTCGGCGACTTCATAGGTGACGCCGGCCAGGCGCTGCAGCGGCTGGCGCACGTCGAGCGCAACGGTGGCGAGGCCGGGGCGTGCCGACAGCCCGGTGACGACCTGGCTGCCGATGTAGCCGGAACTGCCGGTGACGAGGACGCAGTGCGCCATCATGCGGCGCCCTGCATGGCCAGCGCCGGGCGACGGCTCCAGTACGTCGCCACCGAAAGGCCGGCGACGATGTGCCAGATGCCCCACCACGCCGTGATGACCGCCATGCCGCCGAGGCCGTCGAAGAAGTTGAATATCAGGATCAGGCCGAGGCCGGAATTCTGGATGCCGCATTCGATGGCCACGGCGCGCCGGTCGCGCTCGGGCAGCTTGGCGGCCCAGGCCAGGCCGTAGCCGGTGGCCAGTGCCGAGGCGTTATGCACGAACACCACGCCCACCACCATGCCGACGTAGAGCAGGAAGTATTGCCAGTTGGCGGCCAGCGCGGCGAGCACGAAGATCAGGAAGAATGCCAGCGAGAAGACCTTCATCGGCTTCTGCGCCCGCGCCGAAAAGCGCGGCCAGCGGCGCGTGACGAACAGGCCGGCGGCCAGCGGCAGGCCGAGCAGCAGCAGCACGTGCAGGAACATCTCCAGCGGATTCACGGCGACCTGCCGCAGCAGCGGCTGCGCCGGCCCGTAGAGCCCGCCCCAGAAGGCGATGTTCACCGGCGTCATGACGATGGCGGTAAGCGTGGACAGCGTGCTGATCGACACCGAGAGCGCGGTGTTGCCGCGGGCGAAATGCGTCAGGAAGTTGGAAATGTTGCCGGCCGGGCAGGACGAGACCAGGATCATGCCCAGCGCGATGCTGGGCCGCGGTTCGAGCAGCAGCACCAGCAGGAAGGTGAAGGCGGGAAACACCAGGTGGTGGCCGAGCAGCCCGATCACCAGGGCGCGCGGCGTGCGCAAGGCCTCCTTGAAGTCTTCCGGCTTCAGTTCCAGCGAGACGCCGAACATGACGAAGCCGAGCACGAAGTTGAGCAGCAGCAGCGTCTGCGGGTTGAAGTTGAGGCGGACGAGATCGATGTCGGTCATGGG
>DAIOGL010000272.1:0-1738 GCA_036745235.1 Sulfuritalea sp. | reverse complement strand
ATCACCGCGCAGCCGCCGGTCGCCAGCGCGCGTTGCAGCGCGGGCTTGAGCTCCTTCGGATCGGAGACGCGCTCGCCGTAGGCGCCCATGCTCTCGCCCAGCTTGTCGAACTTGATTTCGCCGAGGTCGGCCTTGATCGTCTCGTCGGGATCGAGGTGCTTGAAGATCATGGTCTTGATCGGCCGCAGCATGAACTGCTGGTTCATCTTGACCATGCCCCACTGCTTGTCGGCGAGCACGATGTAGATCACCTGCGCCTTGTTGCGCACGGCAGTCTCGACTTCCTGCGAATGGAAGCCCATGGCGCCGTCGCCGATGATGCAGCAGACCGGCTTGCCCGGCCGCGCCAGCGCGGCGGCCACGGCCTGCGAGGTGCCGGCGCCGAGCATGCCGAACTTGAAGGTGGAGATCACCGTGTTGGGCACGGTCACCCGGTGATAGAACATGGCCCAGATCGTGGCGTTGCCGCCGTCGGCGACCAGCACCGAATCCTCGGGGAAGAGTTCGCGGCAGACGGCGCCGATGTGCGCCGGATGCATCGGGATCGCCATGTCGGCGAGCGCCTTGTCCCAGCCGGCGCGTTCGTCCTTCATGGTTTTGGCGTAGCCGGCGACTCGATCGCGGCGGGCGTCGAGCTTGATCTCGCCCTGGCGCCGCTGCAGTTCGTCCGCCAGCATTTCGAGGAAGCGCCGGGCGTCGGCGACGATGGCGAGGTCGGCCGGCTTGTTGAGGCCGATCATGTCGCCGTCCACGTCGACCTGGATGGTCTTCTGCTCGGAGGGATGGCGCCAGTAGGGCGGCTTGCCCCACCAGTCGGTTTCGCCGATGCGCGAGCCGAGGATCAGCACCACGTCGGCATCGTTGCGCACCTGGTGGTTGAGCTTGACGTGCGGCATGGTGATGGCCAGCGGCGAATCCTCGGACAGCATGCCGCGCGCGGCCCAGCTGGTGGTTACGGGCGCGTGCAGCAGCTCGGCGACGCGGCGCAGCGCATCGTAGGCATTGGCATGGATGATGCCGCTGCCGGCGTGGATCATCGGCGCGCCGGCAGCGATCAGCAGCTGCGCGGCCTGCGCGACCTGGTCGGGAGTCGGCGCCGGCGGTACGGCGTTGCGGTACTGGTGCGGCGCCCAATAGGCGATGTCGGCCTTGAATTTGCCGTTCATGATGGTCTCGGGCACGTCGACATGCACCACGCCGGGCCGCCCTTCCCAGCTCTTGCGCAGCGCCTTCCTCACCAGTTCCGGCACGCGGTCGAAGGAGGACACGGCCGCGCTCCACTTGCCGATCTTGCCGATGACGCCGCTCTGGTCGAAGCACTGGTAACTGCCGCCGCGGTCGGGATACATGATGCCGGGCCGGCGCGCGCTGGTGATCGCCAGCACGCGGTTGCCGTCGGCCTGCTCGACCACCAGGCCGGGCAGCAGGTTGGCGACGCCGGGGCCGTTGCTGGCCATGCAGACGCCGAGCTTGCCGGTCAGCCGCGCATAGGTGCCGGCCATGTGCGCGGCGCAGGTTTCATGGCGCGGCGTGACGATCTCGATGCCGAGCCGGTGCAGCGCGGAGTAGAAGCCGAAATAGGTGCCGTCGATGATGCCGAAGACCTTCTCGACGCCTTCCTTCTGCAACATGCGGGCGACGACTTCGCCGCCGGTGATCTCTGCCATTTTCTTCCCCCGTTATTATTCGACGCAGCACATCCGGGGGGCATGATTGCATGATCAGGGAATATTCTCAA
>DAIOGL010000271.1:2680-3979 GCA_036745235.1 Sulfuritalea sp. | reverse complement strand
TCGGCCAGCCCAACTGATCGTGGATCGCCTGCGCGAAAGCCGCCGAGGCGGCAGGCTCGCCATGCACGACGTAGGCATGCTTCGGCGGCTTGTGGAAGCCGCGCAGCCAGTCGAGCAGCCCGGCTTGATCGGCATGGGCCGACAGGCCGCCGACGGTATGGATCGCGGCCCGGACCGGCACCGCCTTGCCGAAGATATGCACCAGGCGGGCGCCGTCGACCAGCCGGCGGCCCAATGTCCCCGCCGCCTGGAAGCCGGTGATGAGGATGCTGCATTCGCTGCGCGGCAGGTTCTCGCGCAAGTGGTACTTGATGCGGCCGGCTTCGCACATGCCGCTGGCCGAGATGATGACCGCGCCGCTGCGAACCTCGTTCAGCGCGCGCGAGCCATCGGCGTCGGCGACGAATTCCACCTGCATCTGTTTCGGGTTCCGCCGCATCCAGGCGATCAGCTCGCGGGTCTCGCTGTCCATCAGGTCGGGATGCTCCCAGGTGATGTGCGTGGCGGCCGCGGCCATCGGCGAATCGACGTAGATCTTGAGCGGCGCCAGGCGCTGGCGGCGCACCAGGTCGGCCAGGATGTAGATGATTTCCTGGGTGCGGCCGACGGCGAAGGCGGGCATGATCAGGTTGCCGCGGGTGTGGCGCGTGCGCTCGAAGGTCGCCACGATTTCGTCCTCGGTTTCCGCCAGGGGGCGGTGCAGGCGGTCGCCGTAGGTCGATTCGATGAACAGCACATCGGCTTCGGGCACGACCCTTTCCGGGTCGTGCAGCACCGGCCGGCCGGACATGCCGATGTCGCCGGAAAAAACCATGCGGCGCGGCCTGCCCTCGCCGCTGACCGTCACCTCCAGCCAGGAGGAACCGAGAATGTGGCCGGCGTCATGAAAGTTGACGGCGACGGTCCCGACCGGGTGAATCAACTCCCGGTAGGGGGCAGGGCGAAGAAGCTTGAGCGACGCCTCGGCCTGCGCGACGGTGTAAAGCGGCGGCTGCACGCCGGGTTTGCTGCTTTCGCCGCGCCGCCGCTGATGGCGCAGATGCCATTCCGATTCCTTCTCCTGGATGTGCGCGCTGTCGCGCAGCAGCACATGGAGCAGATCGATCGTGGCCGGCGTGGCATACACCGGCCCGCGATAGCCGAGCACCGACAGCATCGGCAACAGGCCGGAATGGTCGATGTGGGCGTGCGTCAGCAGGACGAAGTGGATGGAGCGCACGTCGAAGCCGAACTTGAGGGCATTGAGGTTCTTGGTGCGCGCCTCGCGCCCGCCCTGGAACATGCCGCAATCGACCAGGA
>DAIOGL010000271.1:0-2580 GCA_036745235.1 Sulfuritalea sp. | reverse complement strand
CATGACCATCTCGATGTACCAAGCCAGCGCACCGCGCCTGGCCAACATGCTGCGCAATCTCGATGCCATCCTCGCCAAGGCGCAGGACCACGCGCTGGCGAAGAAGATCGATCCGGCCGTTCTGCTCGGGGCCCGGCTGTTTCCCGACATGCTGCCGCTGGTGAAGCAGGTTCAGATCGCCACCGACCACGCCAAGGGCTGCGTCGCCCGGCTGGCCGGCGTCGAGGTGCCGAAATTCGAGGATACCGAGCAGAGCTTCGAGGAACTGCGGGCACGCATCGCGAGAGTCATCACCTTCGTGGAATCGTTTTCCGCGGCACAGATCGATGGGTCCGAGGAGCGGAATATCGCGCTCAAGGCGGGCGGACAGGACATGAGCTTCAAGGGCCTGACCTATCTGCTCGGCTATGCCATGCCGAATTTCTATTTCCACCTGGTGACGGCTTACAACATCCTGCGCCACAACGGCGTGGAAATCGGCAAGCGCGACTACATCGGCGCGCCCTAGGATTTCCTTTACCCCTGACGTCGCGACCGCATGCGCTCGACCCGTGCCACCGCCGCCGTCGCCCGGCTGAACGGGCGCAGCGAAGGCCGCCACTACACGATGGCCCTGACCGGCAGCGGCCTGCTGATCCTGCGCGAGCGGGTTGGCGGCGAAGACCGCCCGCTGTCGGCAGCGCTTCCCCTCGACGAGTTCGTGCAGCTCGTCGATTCGATGGGACCGCAGAAGGAAGTCCGCATCACCAAGAGCGAGGCGGCCTTCTTGAAGCAGCTGGTCAAGAAGGACGGGGCGCCGTGATGACGCCGAAGCGATCGATGCCATCCGCCATGACGGGCGCCTGACCGCCGACCTGCGGGAGGGAGCGCCGCTCACGCCGGCAAGGCATTGCCGGCGCTGACGGTAGAATGTCCGTTGCCCGTTCGTGTAGCGCACATTCCGATGACGTCTCCGAAAATTCTGCTGACCAGGGCCTGGGCCCGCCTCGTTGCCGTCTTCGGGCGCGGCATGGTGATCTCGATCGGCTCGATCGTGGTCGTCTGCCTCGCCGTGAGTGCCGCCGCCTTCTTCTTCCTCAACACCGCGGCGCCGCGCACGCTGACGATGACCAGCGGCCCGGCCGGCAGCGTTTTTTATCGCACGGCCGAGCGATACCAGAGGATCCTCGCCCGCGAAGGCGTGACGCTGAAGATCCTGCCTTCCGACGGCTCGCCGGAAAACCTCAGGCGGCTGGCGGACCCCAAGGCCAAGGTCGATATCGGCTTCGTGCTCGGCGGCGCGGCCGGCGACAGGAGCTTCGAACAGTTGATGTCGCTCGGCAGCGTGTCCTACCAGCCGCTGATGGTCTTCTACCGCGGCGAGAAGCGAGAACTGCTGTCGCAGTTCAAGGGCAAGCGCCTGAACGTCGGCCCGGCCGGCAGCGGCCCGCACGACCTGGCGCTGGCCCTGCTCAAGGCGAACGGCATCGTCCCAGGGGCGGACACGGTGTTCGACG
Organism: Sulfuritalea sp.; assembly: GCA_036745235.1. Lineage (GTDB taxonomy): Bacteria > Pseudomonadota > Gammaproteobacteria > Burkholderiales > Rhodocyclaceae > Sulfuritalea. The sequence goes on along the minus strand of DAIOGL010000271.1, from coordinate 1,084 downwards.
AAACCGATCTCGAGGACCCGGGCAAGGAACTGCTCGCGGGGCGCGTCGATGCGGTATTCCTGATGGGCGATTCCACGGCCGGCAGCGTGATGCGCAAGCTGTTGCGCGAGGGCGGCGTGCGCTTGTTCAGCTTCGTGCAGACCGATGCCTATGTGCGCCGCGTCAAGGTGCTCAACAAGCTCCTGCTGCCCCGCGGCGGCCTCGACCTCGGCGCCGACCTGCCGCCCGAGGACGTGCACCTGGTCGGCCCGACCGTACAGCTGATCGCCCGCGATTCGCTGCATCCGGCGCTGTCGGACCTGCTGCTGGAAGCGGCGCGGGAGATCCACGGGCCGGCGAGCATGTTCCGCAAGGCGGGCGAATTCCCGGCGGCGCAGGAGGGCGAATTCCGCATCAGCCCCGATGCGGCCCGCTACTACACCTCGGGCAAGAGCTTCCTTTACCGCAGCTTCCCCTTCTGGCTGGCGAGCCTGATCGCGCGCGTGCTGGCTTTCCTGGTGCCGGTCGTGCTGCTGCTCCTGCCGGCCCTGAAGTTCGCGCCGATGATCTACCGCTGGCGCGTCGAATCGCGCATCTACCGCTGGTACCAGGTGTTGCTGGAACTGGAGCGCGAGGCCTTCAAGCCGGACGTGGATGCCGCGCGGCGCGATGACCTGCTGCGCCAGCTCGACCACATCGAGACCGCGGTCAACCGCATCGTGATTCCCGCATCCTTCGGCGACCTGTTCTACAGCCTGCGCGGGCACATCGACTTCGTGCGCCACAACCTGCTGATGCATCCGAAGGGTGAGGCCGCGACCGACGTTTCCGCTAAACCGACAGGCGGGTAGAAGTCGGCGATGGTGGTACGGCAAGCACGGCCCGGCAAGCTGCCGGACCGTGCGGGCGTGGAGACTTAAAACAACTAGCGAACCATGAAGCTGCGGATCGCCTCGCCGGCCTTGGCCACGTTCAGCACGCCGTCGAGGTGGCCGCCGTCGCCTTCGATCACGAAGACTTCCGCCTTGCCGCCCTGGGCGCGGAACTTCTCCGCCGCCTTCTGCGCGAACTCGCCGGGCTTCGCGTCGGGGAAGAACAGGATGAA
>DAIOGL010000270.1:0-3981 GCA_036745235.1 Sulfuritalea sp. | reverse complement strand
GAATAAATCTACTGCGCGTGCCGGATCGGGGCTTGGGCGGCTCATTTGGCAACCCCGGCTATCCTCACGTATAAAACGTACGTTCTGGTAGCTGCGCTCCGGCCGCATCCCGCTGCGGCCTGCGGCTACGCCCCGAAGGAAGTCCCCTTGGGGGGCGATTTCTTCGCAAGCTTTGACCGCCGCCGCGCCGTACCCTCAGCGCCGACTGTTCTGCCGTATCAAGGCTGAATGGCCTGCGTAATGTCGATGCCCGGCAGAATCCGTTCCACGACTTCCCGCAACTGACGTGCCGCCATGTCCGCGAGAGATGCACCCGGATGACGTACATGGGGGTTTCGCAGCAGCCCGCGCATGCGCAACAATTCCTTGCGCACGGCGACACCGGGCTGCTGCTCGAAGACGATCAGGGGCAGGTATTTGGCATACAGGCGATAGCATTCGTCCGGGTTGCCGGCGCGTGCCGCGCGCGCGATCGCCATCAACACTTCGGGAAAGGCGAAGCCGGTATTGAAGCCATCGGCTCCGGCCATGATGTCGAAGTAGCCGTAAAGCGCACCCAGGCCGGTGAGGACCGGCACACGACGCTCCTGCATTCCCTGCTTGAGCGCGGCGACCCGCACAGGGGTCGGCAGGCCCTCTTCCTTGATGCAGGCAATCGCCGGAATTTCCGCGACCAGGCGCAGCAGCAGCGGCACCGACATATGCACCTGGGTCGACGCCGGATGATCCTGGGCCACGATCGGCAGCATCCCCGCTTCGGCGACCTTCTGAAAATACTCGAACACGCGTCCTTCGCTCGGAACGGGCTCGGCAGAAGGGGCGATCATCACGGCGTCGGCGCCAAGATCCCTGGCCATCCGGCACAGCCCGATGGTGGCTTGGGTTCCGGGATGGCTGGCCCCCACGACGACCCGCGTGCGGCCGCGGGCCGCGGCCACGGTGCGCGCAATCAGCGTCTCCCGTTCCTTGTCCATCATCCGGTTCGATTCGCCGAGAACCCCCAGGATGGTGATGCCCTCGACCCCGATGTCGCCCATGAAGCCGACCAGGCGGTCCAGCGATTCAAGATCGATGCTCCCGTCCTCATTGAAAGGAGTTGCCAGAATAGGAAACACGCCGGTGAAGTTCATAGCCACTCCTGAAGGAAATCTGTGACTTGAGCCGCGGGAAGCGCGCCTCATTGAAGGAGGCTCGGCACAAGCAAGGGTAGCGCATCATGTTACCTGCTCGTGCCCGTGTCGAGCAGCACCGGGAGACCGCTGCGCGATGAATCGGAGCGCGGAGTCACGGTTTGCCCATGGAAGCAGGCGACCGTGAAGCACGTAGAATCAGCCAGCCTTCAAGGTCGAATTGGTGTGCTTGCTGATCCGCACCAATGCCTTTTGACGTCGGCGCTCATGGTCCCCGGGTTCAATAGTATGAAGACGTGGCTTTTCAGATTTCTGGTTCTCGCCTTGCTGGCGCAACTTGCGTGGGCCCGTGACCCTGAGTCGGACAGTTCGGTTGCGCCGCTTCGCATCATCACACTGGACGGCCACGAAGTCACACCGGTTTCTCAACCCCGCAGGATCCTCGTAATCAACCTGTGGGCCACCTGGTGCATTCCATGTCGGAAGGAAATGCCCGAACTGGAGGCCTTCTACCGAAAGTATAGAACTCAGGGCCTGGAGCTCGTTGCGGTCAGCGTGGACGACCGCAGCGAACTCGCGGCGGTACGGCAGGTAATGGCTGCGTATTCTTTCCCGGCAGCGTTGGCGGTCGATTCGGATCTCCGTGGACTGGGCCGGCTGCGCTACATTCCGGCGACCTTCGTCATCGATCGTGATGGACTATTGAAGAGAAATGGGTGGCAACAGCCCGCTACTGTTGATTTCGAGACGCTTGAAGGCATGGTGCGACCGCTGCTCGGTTCTGTCGGAAAATAGCTCAACTAGAAGCGGTGATTCACTCCAAGTGCGAATGACCACGGTGCCGTCAATTGTCCCGATGAAGGATCGGCGGGATCCACATTTACGTACTGTCGTATGGCCTTTTGCACAAAGCCATAGATCCGTGTTTGCGGCGTCAGGGCATACGTCAGGCCGGGACTGAGATTCAACGAGTGGCCCCCGGAGGCAAGGTTTGCATTGATGCCTGCATCACGCGACCGATGCTGGAAATTCAACTGCAGCACGCCGCCAAGTTCGTCTGACGCCGCATAATTCACTCCGAGGTCAAGGTTGATCTGCTGCCCTGGACGAAAGCCATCGCGAGTCGTGGCAGCTGCTTGGACTTGCCCGCTCGCGAACCAGCTCCAGTTGGAACTCGGTGAACTTCCGAAGCGATACAGACCAAGGATCAAGTCTGTGCTGCCACTTCCCGGTTGGCTGGAGCGCTCCAGCTTGTATGGTGTCGCTGGGTCCGCCGGATCCGGTGGGGTCATGATCTTGTCTATGGCCCCCGTGGGCAGCTTGAGCCCGAAACGGATACCGCCACCTGAGTTCAAACTGCCCGTATCGAACTTGTACCTGCCCACGACGCGGATGTCGCCCGGTTCCGTAAATCTGGCTTGCTGTCCGAAGGGACCGCCAATCGAAGAATCGAACGTATGGGAGTGGTCGCGGCTGACCAACGGCACTCCGACTGCGATGTTCCAGCGCGAATTGATGGCGTAGTCCGCATCGATATTGAGCAACCGGTTGATGGTTCGTTTGTCCTCGATTTCGGCATCGCTGCCGCTGGGCAAGGCCGGACTGATCCTCGATGAACCCGCTCGCAATTGGTCTGCCTTGCCCTGCGAATAACGTACATCGAGATTGAGGCCGTCGGCGTTTGTGATTCCCTGCGTGTCCCAGTGGGTATTGACTGAACAGAAGGCCGACCCGCAGGACGCCTGTGCATTTCCTGCAACGAATGCGCTCGCAACGAGCAATGAGCAGCGAAGCAAAGAAGTTCCAATCGAGTAATGCATGACGATTCCTTACATCGGTGACAATCCCGTTCAGCAGAAAGCCTCAGCGCGGGAACGCAAGCAACAGCCTGGCGGCGGAATCCACCTCATTGCTTTCAGACGAGTGTAACTGAAGCTGCTCCTCCATTTGCAGCATGGCCGGTCGTCACTTGACTTGAAGCCCGGCCTGAACGCGTATGCGCGGATCAAGCACGTCGCGATTCCGAAATAGGCGCCGCATCCGAAAACAACCCGCGCATCCAATCTCAGTGACCGCAATGCGATGCTGTGCAGGCAGGAGCAATGCATATACGATCAGGCAGCCAGCGGCACCAAGCCGCCCTCGTAACATTGCCGTCCAACCGGCAGTCCGAGTATCCTGATCAGAGCCGTATGCCCCGCTTTTTCCAGGCGAACGCCGGCACAATCAACAGTCGGCGCCGGCGGGACGGCGTAGACTCCGCTGCTTCGATGGTGAAAGGGTCAGCCGATGAACACGCCGCAGCGCAGCTACCGCTACTACGACCTGGTGATGGCGGCCTTCGTCTGCGTGCTGCTGTGCTCCAACCTGATCGGCGCGGCCAAGGCGGCGCAGCTGACGCTGCCGCTGATCGGCGAGGTGAGCTTCTCGGCCGGGGTGCTGTTCTTCCCCATCTCCTACATCTTCGGCGACATCCTGACCGAGGTCTATGGCTACGGCCGCGATCGGCGCGTGGTCTGGGCCGGCTTCGCCGCGCTGGCCTTCGCCGCCGTCATGGCCGCCGTGGCGCTGGCCCTGCCGCCGGTGCCGGACGATTTCAACCGCGCCTACCAGGCACACATGGAGGGTGTCTTCGGCAACACCTGGCGCATCGTCGCCGGCTCGATGATCGCCTTCTGGTGCGGCAGCTTCGCCAACAGCTACGTCATGGCGAAGATGAAGATCTGGAGCGCGGGGCGCTGGTTGTGGATGCGTACCATCGGTTCGACCCTGGTCGGCGAGGCAGTGGATTCGGGCCTGTTCTACGTCATCGCCTTCTACGGCATCTGGCCCGACGCGCAGGTGGCGAAAA
>DAIOGL010000269.1:0-3986 GCA_036745235.1 Sulfuritalea sp. | reverse complement strand
CCCGTCAGGCGCTCGCCGGATACCGCGCCGAAATCGGGTCTGGCCACCGTATAGACCAGGACCAACAACAACAAGCCGAGCACCAGCGGCCGCACTACTTCTTTCGGCAGCCACGCCACCGCCGCAGCGCCGGCAAAGGAAAAAACAAAGGCCGCAATCGCGGCCGGCAAGGCGACGCCCCAAGGCAAGGCTATTCGTCGTGCATAGCGCAGCGCCGCGTTCCCCGTTCCGAAAATGCTCGCCACCTTGTTGGTGCCGAACACGGTTGCCGGCGACTCGGCCGGCAGGGCCATCAACAAGGTCGGCACCTGGATCAAGCCGCCGCCGCCGGCGACAGCATCGACGAAACCGGCAAACAAGGCCGCCGCAAGCAGGAGAATCATGTCGAATTCCGCCATGCTGCGCGTTCTACTTGCCGATGCAGAAGCGGGAGAAGATTTCGCCCAGCAGATCGTCGGCGGTGAATTCGCCGGTGATGCGTGACAACGCCTCCTGCGCGAGCCGCAACTCTTCCGCGCAGAGCTCGATCTGATCCAGGCGCCGTGCCGCCAGCGCCGACTTTTCGGCAGCAAGCCCCAGCGCTTCCAGATGCCGCTCGCGAGCCAGTACCACATCCTCGCCATGCCCGCTCCAGCCAGCCACACGCAGCAGTTCATCGTGCAGCAGACCCAGCCCCTCGCCGCTCTTCGCCGACAAACGCAAATGCACACGACCGGCTGCGGTAAAGCGTGCTGCCTCCGCTCCCGCCAGATCGCATTTGTTCTCGACCACGATGCGCTCAACGCCCGGGGGAAGGCGTACGGCGATTGCATGGTCCGCCGGCGTTTCGCCGCTTCGTGCGTCGAGCAGTTGCAGCACCACGTCGGCCTGTTCGATTTCGCGCCAGGCCCGCTCGATGCCGATCTTCTCCACCACGTCGTCGGTTTCACGCAGCCCGGCCGTATCGATGACGTGTAGCGGTATCCCCTCGATCAGTATCGTTTCGCGCACCGCGTCGCGCGTCGTGCCGGCCACCTCGGTGACGATGGCACGCTCCTCGCCGGCCAGGCGATTGAGCAGAGAGGACTTGCCGACATTGGGCAAGCCTGCCAGCACCACGTGCAGGCCCGAACGCAGCAGGCGCCCGGCGCGCGCCCGCTCCAGCAACGAAGACAAGTCGCCGCGGATCGCCGCAAGCCGCTGTGCCGCATCCGTATCCCTGAGCAGGTCGATTTCCTCTTCCGGGAAATCCAGTGTTGCTTCCACCAGCATGCGCAGTTCGGTAAGGCGCGCCACCAGAGCACGCCCCTCGCGCGAGAACTCGCCCGACAGCGAACGCAAGGCCGACCGCGCCGCCGCTGCGCTGCCCGCCTCGATCAGATCGGCCACCGCTTCCGCCTGGACCAGGTCGAGCTTGTCGTTGAGAAAGGCGCGTCGCGAGAATTCGCCCGGCTCGGCCACTCGCGCACCAAGCTCGAGGCAACGCGCCAGCAGCATTTGCATCACCACCGTACCGCCATGACCCTGGAGTTCCAGCACGTCCTCGCCAGTGAAGGAATGAGGCGCGGGAAAATACAGCAGAATGCCCTGATCGATGGCCGCGCCGTCCGCGGCGACAAATTGGCAGAGCGTGGCGTGGCGCGGTTGCGGCGATTTCCCGGTCAAGGCTTCCGCTATGGGCACCAAATCATCGCCCGACAGCCGCACGACCCCTATGCCGCCGCGTCCGGGGGCCGTGGCGATGGCAGCGATGATATCGGTGCGCGGCAGTCCCATCCGCTCTCCCTAGCGCCGGAGCAGGATGCTCCGGCAATTCCTCCGGTCCCGCGGGACCGGAGTCCGGCTTATTTCTTTTCCCCTGCCTCGACCAGGCGGGTGATCTGCCATTGCTGAGCGATGGACAGCATGTTGTTGACCGTCCAGTAGAGCACCAGACCTGCCGGGAAGAAAAGGAACATCCCGGTAAACATGATCGGCATGAACAGCATGACCTTGGCCTGGATGGGATCGGGGGGCGTCGGATTCAATTTGGTCTGGATGAACATGGTGGCACCCATGATCAGCGGCAGCACATAGAACGGGTCCTTGACCGACAAGTCTGTGATCCAGCCCAGCCAGGGCGCGTTGCGCATCTCGACGGTGCCCAGCAGCACCCAGTACAGCGCGATGAACACGGGAATCTGCACCAGGACCGGCAGGCAGCCACCAAGAGGATTTACCTTTTCCTTCTTGTACAGGGCCATCATTTCCTGGTTGAGGCGCTGCTTGTCATCGCCGTAGGCTTCCTTGAGCTTTGCCAGCTTGGGCGTCAGCACCCGCATCTTCGCCATCGACTTGTAGCTTGCGGCCGAGAGCGGAAAGAACATCAGCTTCAGCAACAGGGTCAAGCCGATGATGGCCCAACCCCAATTGCCGACCAGCTTGTGGATCGCACCGAGGACCCAGAACAAGGGCGCCGCAATCACCGTCAGCCAGCCATAGTCGACCACCAGATCAAGACCGGGGGCTATCTTCTCGAGATTATTCTGTTCCTGCGGCCCGGCATACAGGGAAACCGCGCTCTTCCCGTCGGCACCGACCGGAAGAATGACGCCCGCCGAATAAAGATCGTCGCCGACCTTGCGCATATAGAACTCGCGCGCAGTTGAAGTGCCGGGCAACCAGGCGCTCACGAAGTAGTGCTGCACCATTGCGACCCAGCCGTTGTCGGCCTTCTGGGCGAACTTGGCCTTGTTCTTCAGGATGTCGGCGAACTCGACCTTCTGATATTTCTCCGCGTCCGTGTAGACCGCCGGCCCGGTGAAAGTCGTGACTCCCATCATCATCGAACTGCCCTGCTGCTCGGCCGGCTTGCCATCGCGCGTCATCTGATAGTACGCATGGGCACCGGCTGTCACACCTTCGTGGCGGACGTCGATCTGGTAGCTTCCGCGATGAAATACATAGGTCTTCACCACTTTGCCGCCGCTCGCGGTGCTTGCCTCGAGGCGAACCTCGAGTTGATTCTCGCCGTCCTTGAGGACCTGGTCACCCGCAGGCAGCCTCCACTCCGTCTTGTGGTTCGGCAGACCGTCGCCAATCACGCCGGACTGCGCCAGGTAAATGTGCTTTTCGCCGTTGTCGAACAGCACGAAATGCTTCGACTTGTCCTCGGTAGCGGGGTGGCGAACCAATTCAAGCCGGGTGATGTCGCCACCCTGTGACGAAATATCCGCCACATACAGATCGGTCTTGATCACGGCCTTGGCTGCGCCCGGCACAACGGCCGTCGCGGCCGCGGGAACCGCAGCAGGAACTGAGCCGGCGGTAGCTGTGGGTACAGTCGGTGTTGGCACCACGCCGGCGGGAGCTGCCGGGGATGCTGCGGTCGCAGTAGCCGTCGCCTTCGCCGGCTGCGGCTGACCCTGTTTTTGCCAGGCGTCCCAAAGCATGATCAGCGAAAAGCTGAACACCAGAAGCAGGACTAATCGTCGGTTATCCATTGCTGTCTCGACAGTGATTCAGGTCAGAAGTACGAAAATGAAGCTTCGGTCGAGGCCGGCGCGCGCGTTGTCACGTCAAGCACAGCGGCCACAACTCCATCAGGGAACCGGATCATACCCGCCCGGATGCCACGGGTGACAACAGCCGACGCGCCGCACCGCCAGCCACGAGCCCTTGATCAAACCGTGGCGCCTCAGGGCCTCCATGGAATACTCCGAGCAACTCGGATGAAAACGACAGCGGTTGCCCAGCATCGGACTTATTGCCAGCTGGTAGACGCGGATCAGCAGCAACAACGGCTGGACAAGCAAAGATCTCATTGCGAAAGTGCGGGAAGGCGCTTCAAGAGGGTTTCAATTTCGGCACGCCACACTTTCCGCTGTGCCTCGTCTCCAGCCCTCACGTTCTTGATCGGTCGAGTCAGACGCAGTACCAGATCACACGGCGGAATTTCAATCGTCATCAGGCGGAACGCTTCGCGTCCCTGCCTCTTGATCGCATTGCGTAATGAAGCAGCCCGCGCC
>DAIOGL010000268.1:0-4015 GCA_036745235.1 Sulfuritalea sp. | reverse complement strand
TTCCCTGTCCGTCGAAGGCGCCGTTGAGGAAGTCGCCGGCATACCGGTCGCCGTTCTGGGTGACGAATTGGCCGGAACAGTTCGTCCAGTCGGTGCTCGAGGCACCCGAACACGGCGGCAGGCGGCCCTGGGCCATCGCGCCGTGTGATACCAGCAGCATCAGCATGATCAGTGGTTTCTTCATGGTTTCAGCTCTCGTTCGTCAGGGAAGGCATCGAATGAGGCCACGCCGATGGCCTCCAGCAATTCTACGCCAGCGGCTCGCGATGATCTGCGGCGCCACGGCAGCGACAAAAGTGGAACAATGGGATCCCGGCTCTTCTCGCGTTGGGCTTCCATGATCGAGCGCATCGCCGCAGATTTCATTGTCGTCGTGCATTTCTGCTTCATCCTTTTCGTCGGCTTCGGTGCCTTCCTGTCGCTGCGCTGGAAGCGGGCCTCGTGGCTTCACGTCCCCGCCGCGCTGTGGGGAGCGGCGATCGAGTTTCGCCACGGCGTCTGCCCCCTGACGCCGCTCGAGCAGCGGCTGAGGGCGGCGGCACGGGATGCCGGATACCCGGGCGGAGTCATCGAGCACTATCTGCTGCCGATCATTTATCCTTCCGGGCTGACTGAGCAGGTCGAGTACCTGCTGGGCACGCTGGTCCTGGCCACCAACCTTGCGGCTTATGGATGGCTGCTGTACCGTCGGCGCCGTGATTCCGCACTGTCTTAGGCCCGGTCCAACACGCTGGGGCCCCTGCCCAACTCATGAAAGGTCGCGCCATGTCTCACGACAAGCAACACAGCTACGCCATTCGCACCGAATGGACCGGAAACCTCGGCGAGGGCACGACCAACTACCGGGCATATTCGCGCGACCATGTGATTTCGGCGGCAGGGAGGCCGGACCTGCCGGGATCGTCCGATCCGGCGTTTCGCGGTGATGCATCGCGCTGGAATCCGGAGGACCTGCTGGTCGCCTCGCTGTCGTCCTGCCACATGCTGTGGTATCTGCATCTCTGCGCGCAGGCGAGGATCGTCGTGCTGGCCTACCGCGACGATGCGACGGGGACGATGGTGGAGGATGCGGATGGCGGCGGCCGGTTTTCGGCAGCGGTGCTGCGGCCGGTGGTGACGCTCGCGGGGGACGGCGATGCGGCCCGGGCGACGGCGCTGCACGAGGAGGCGCACCGCCTGTGCTTCATCGCAAACTCGGTGAATTTCCCCGTGCGCATCGAGCCGACGGTGCGGCCTGCGGAGTGACGCGCGGCACGACGAGTATCACTTTCGATATAATGGGCATTCGGAACTGGACTGCGCCGAATGAAGCAGCCGGAACAGAGCTGCAAGGGGCTTTAGGGAGACAAGAATTGCACGTCATTGAGTGGACGAATGATTTCGCTCTCGGCATCGACGAGATCGACGAGCAGCATCGCACCCTGGTCGGCATGATCAATGCACTCCATGCCGGCGCTCACGGCGATTCCGCACCCGAAACCCCGAACCGGCTGCTGGCGCAACTCAGCGACTACGTGCGGGAGCACTTCGGCCTCGAGGAACGTTTGATGGGAGGCGGCGGTTGTTCTCCCGACCTCGTCGGGCGGCATTTCGTGGAACATGCCTATTTTCGCAGCGTGCTCAAGGATCTGACGACCGACGTCGAGAAAGGGCGGCGCAGGATCACCATTCCCCTTGTCGAATACCTTGTGCATTGGTTCCTGCATCACATCGTGGTTGTCGACCGGGCGATGACGCATCAGCTCAATGCTGGCCAGGCCGATCTGGCTGCACGCTTGGCGGCCGCGAGCTTGCAGCGCCTCACCGATGAATTGAGCGAATCGGAGCGCCGTCTGCTCGTCGAGCGGCTGTCGAAGGAGCAGGCGGTCCGCCGGGGGGGGGAGTAGCGTCCGCCGCTCAGGCCTCGGCCAGGAATTCCCGGATCGCCGCGCTGACTTTTTGCGGCTGCTCGTGGATGACCCAGTGGCTGCCTGCGGGGATGCGCCTGATGCGCAGGTCGGGCACGAGGTCTTCGAGTCCGTCCAGCAGCACGGTACCCAGCGCGGTGTCGGCTTCGCCCCAGATCACCAGCGTCGGCACGCGCACCGCGAGTGCTACCGGATCGAGCTTGAGCGCAGCGGCGCCGGGGTCGTCCGCAGTCGGCGGGTATAGCGGCGAGGCGCGGTAGAGGTTCAGTGCGCAGGTCAGCGCGCCGGGCTGGGACCAGGCTTCACGGTAAAGCGGGATTTCCTCGTCGGTCAGCGCGCAATGGCCGTCTGCCGTGCGGCTGAACATCTTCAGCAGGCGCTCGTAGTTCTCGGCTTGCAGCACGCGCTCGGCCTTGGGGTGCCGCAGCAGCAGCATGTAGTTGCTGGCTTCCTGCTGCGCCGGGTCGCTCGCCAGCGCGCGGGCGAAGGGTACGGTATGCGGGGCGTTGATGATGACGAGTTTCTTCACATACTGCGGGAAGGCGGCGGCGAAGGTCCAGGCGATGGCGCCGCCCCAGTCGTGGGCGACTACGATGCAGGACTTGTCTGTCTTGCCCGTTTGCAGATGCTCGATCAGTTGCCTCAGGTCTTGCAGCAGCGGCTTGACGCGATAGGCGTCGACGCCCTCGGGCTTGTCCGATAGGTTGTGGCCGCGCAGGTCGAAGGCCACGGCGCGGTGATCCCTGCCGAATTCCTCGAGCTGGCCATGCCAGGCGTACCAGAACTCGGGAAAGCCGTGGATGAAGAGCATCAGCGGCGCGTCGGCCGCGCCTTCAGCCACGCAATGCAGCCTGATTCCGCTGGGCAGGGCCGCGTGGAAATGTTCCACGGACTCAGTCCTTGAAAACCGGATCGCGCTTCTGCATGTTCGCGGCGCCGGCCTCGAAGAGGTCTTTCGACAGCAGCATCGCGGCATTCCAGGTGGCGATGTAGTTGAGGCCGTCGGCCACCGAATGGTCGCGGCCGTAGGTGATCATCTCCTTGCAGCCGCGGATGGCCAGCGGCGACTTGGCCGCGATGGTTCGCGCGATGTCCATGACGCCGGCGTGAAGTGCCTCGGGGTTTTCGAAGCAGTGGTTGACCAGGTGCAGTCGCTGCGCTTCGATGCCATCCACCTTGCGTCCGGTGTAGGCCAGTTCGCGCGCCATGCCTTCGCCTATCAGGCGCGGCAGGCGCTGCAGGGTGCCGACGTCGGCGGTCATGCCGACATCGATCTCCTTGACCGTGAAGTACGCATTCGACGAGCAGTAGCGCATGTCGCAGGCGGTGATCAGGTCCATGCCGCCGCCGATGCAGGCGCCGTGGATGGCCGCCAGCACGGGCTTGCGGCAGCGCTCGATGGAGCTCAGCGTGTCCTGCAGCCTGAGGATCAGGCGGCGCAGCTTTTCGTGGCGGCGTCCGTCGCAGTCGTCCTCGATCTTGGCGCCGAGGCCCATCAGGAGCGAAAGATCAATGCCCGAGGTGAAATACTTGCCGCGGCCGGCGAGGACTCCGACGCGGGCTTCTGGCGTTGTGTCGAGCCACTCCATGGCCTGCTCGATTTCGTACCACATCGGCTCGCTCATGGCGTTGGCCTTGTCCGGCCGGTTCAGCGCGATGGTGGCGACGCCTGCGTCGAGCGTGACTTCGAGGGTGCTGAATTCCATGGTCTGTCCTTTCGGGGCCAGTCAGAGGGGTGCGGCGGGGACGAAATTGTCGCGCAGTTCGCGCTTGAGGATCTTGCCGATCGCGCTGCGCGGTAGTGTATCGACAATGTTCACGGCGGCGAGCCGCTGGGTCTTGCCGAGGCGTTCGTTGGCCCAGTCGCGAATCTCGGTAGCCGTATCCCGCAGGAGCGAGCTTGCTCGCGATCCGGCCTCTTTCGCCGGCAAGCCGGCTCCTACGACGACGAAGGCCACCGGCATCTCACCCCAGCGTTCCGAGGCGACGCCGACCACCGCGGCTTCGAGCACGGCCGGGTGCCGGATCAGCACGGCTTCGAGGTCGCTGGGATAGACGTTGAAGCCGCCCGAAATGATCATGTCCTTCTTGCGGTCCATCAGCGTCAG
>DAIOGL010000267.1:2011-4051 GCA_036745235.1 Sulfuritalea sp. | reverse complement strand
CCGGTGCAGGAGATGTATCGCCGCATGATCGCCTCCGAGGTGCGCCGTTGCAGCGACCAGTGGAACCCGCTGAAGATCGCCTTCGACAGGCCGCACGAGGCGGATTTTCCGGAAGCGCTGATGGCGCTGGGCTGGCGCGACCGCGCCAGGGTGCTGCGCGACATGTGGAACTTCATCGTGCTGTTCAAGGAATTTAAATGGGGCCGCCAGATTGCCGGCGCGGCCCTGCAGCGGCCCGTGATCGGCGGCTATTCGATGCAGCGCTGGCTTTAGGCCGGCAATAGTCGGCGGCAGGCATGCAGGCGAAACACAGGACGCGGCTGCTCAGGACGTTGAACTCGCTGTTCGGCCGGCGGCGGAGCCTGCCGCCGGAACTTCAGGCCGGCAGGGACGTGGTCAAGGCCATCGATGCCGGCGGCGTGCCGCTCAATCCGGCGCGCATCAACCAGATCGCGCGCAATCTCGGCCTCGAGGTGGCCGCCAGCGCGCCCGTGGAACAGACGGTCGAGCGCCTGCGCGCTGCCGTCGAGCGTGGCCTGCAGGGGGTCGCCGCACACGCCGCCGCGAACGACAACAAGCCAAGGGGAGGACGCAAATGAACATCAGAACCGTCGCCACCACGCCGTTTCCGGACCAGAAGCCGGGCACCTCGGGCCTGCGCAAGAAGGTCGCCGTGTTCCGGTCGGCCAACTACCTGGAAAATTTCGTCCAGGCGGTGTTCGACAGCATTTTCGACAATGCGGCCGCGCCGCCGGGCAGCACGCTGGTGCTGGGCGGCGACGGGCGCTACTACAACCGGGAGGCGATCCAGATCATTCTCAGGATGGCTGCCGCCAACGGCGTCGCGAAGGTGCTGGTGGGGCAGGGCGGCATCCTGTCGACGCCGGCGGCATCCGCAGTGATCCGCAAGTACCGCACGCTCGGCGGCATCATCCTCTCCGCCAGCCACAACCCGGGCGGTCCCGAGGGCGATTTCGGCATCAAGTACAACACCGCCAACGGCGGCCCGGCGCCGGAGAAGATCACCGACGCTATTTTCGCCCGCAGCCGCGCGCTGGCGAGCTATCGCATCGTCGATGCGCCGGCGGTCGATCTCGACAGCCCTGGCCGCCATGCGCTCGGCGACATGAGCGTGGAAGTCATCGACCCGGTGGCCGACTATGCCGAACTCATGGAATCGCTGTTCGATTTCGCCGCGATACGCGAACTGATCAGCGGCGGCTTTCGCTTGTGCTTCGATGCCATGCACGCGGTGACCGGACCCTATGCCAGGGAGATTCTCGAACGCCGGCTGGGCGCGCCCGCGGGCACGGTGATCAACGGCGTGCCCCTGCCCGATTTCGGCGGCGGCCATCCGGACCCCAACCTGACCTATGCCGACCAGCTGGTGGCGATCATGTACGGCAAGGACGCGCCCGACTTCGGCGCCGCTTCGGACGGCGACGGCGACCGCAACATGATTCTCGGCCGCCACTTCTTCGTCAATCCGTCCGACAGCCTCGCCCTCATCGCCGCCAATGCCACGCTGGCGCCGGGCTACGCGGCCGGGCTGGCGGGCATCGCGCGCTCGATGCCGACGAGTGCGGCGGCCGACCGCGTTGCCGGGAAACTCGGCGTGCCCTGTTACGAGACGCCGACCGGCTGGAAGTTCTTCGGCAACCTGATGGATGCCGGCAAGGTCACGCTCTGCGGCGAGGAAAGCTTCGGCACCGGCTCCAGCCATGTGCGCGAAAAGGATGGCCTCTGGGCGGTGCTGTTCTGGCTCAACATCCTCGCCAGACGCCGCCTCCCGGTCGAGGAGATAGTGCACCGCCACTGGGCGGAATACGGCCGCAATGTCTATTCGCGCCACGACTACGAGGCGCTGCCCTCCGCTGCGGCGGCCGGGGTCATGGCCCATCTCAGGGCGCGCTTCGGCGAATTGCCGGGGCAGGTTTTCGGCGCCTACCGCGTGAAATTCTGCGACGACTTCAGTTACACCGATCCGATCGACGGCAGCATCAGCACGGGGCAGGGCTTGCGCGTCGGCTTCGACGATGG
>DAIOGL010000267.1:0-1911 GCA_036745235.1 Sulfuritalea sp. | reverse complement strand
GCCAGCGCCTGCTCCAGGTCGGCCTTGATGTCGTCGATGTGCTCGATGCCGATCGACAGTCGCACCATGTCTTCGGAGACGCCGGCCTTCTTCATTTCCTCGGCGCCGAGCTGGCGGTGGGTGGTGGACGCCGGGTGGCAGGCGAGGCTCTTGGCGTCGCCGATGTTCACCAGGCGCGTGACCAGCTTCAGCGCATCCTGGAAGCGCCCGCCGCCGGCCATGCCGCCTTCGACGCCGAAGGAGAGGATGCCCGAGGCACGGCCGCCCATGTATTTCCGGATCAGGGCGTGGTCGGCATGGTCGGGCAGGCCGGCGTAGTTGACCCACTTCACCTTGGCATGGCCCTTGAGGAAGTTCGCCACCGCCAGGGTGTTGTCGCAGATGCGGTCCATGCGCAGCGCCAGGGTTTCGATGCCCTGCAGGATCAGGAAGGAATTGAAGGGCGAGATCGCCGCGCCGGTGTTGCGCAGCGGCACCACGCGGGCACGGCCGATGTAGGCCGCGGGGCCGAGCGCTTCGGTATAGACCACGCCGTGGTAGGACACGTCCGGCGTGTTGAGGCGCTTGAAGCGCTCCTTGTGGGAAGCCCAGGGGAATTTGCCGGAATCGACGATGACGCCGCCGATGCTGTTGCCATGGCCGCCGAGATACTTGGTCAGCGCATGCACCACGATGTCGGCGCCGTGCTCGAAGGGGCGGCACAGGTAAGGCGTCGGCACCGTGTTGTCCACGATCAGCGGCACCCCGGCGTCATGGGCGATCTTCGCCAGGGCGGCGAGATCGACGACGTTGCCCAGCGGGTTGCCGATGGACTCGCAGAACAGGGCCTTGGTGCGGCCGTCGATCAGCGGCTTGAAACTTTCCGGCTTGCGGTAATCGGCGAAGCGCACCTCGATGCCGTATTGCGGCAGCGTGTGGGCGAACAGGTTGTAGGTGCCGCCGTAGAGTGTGCCGACCGAGACGATGTTGTCGCCGGCTTCGGCGATGGTCTGGATCGCGTAGGTGATCGCCGCCATGCCGGAAGCCACGCCCAGCGCGCCGATGCCGCCTTCCAGCTCCGCCATGCGCTTTTCCAGCACGTCGGTGGTCGGGTTCATGATGCGCGTGTAGATGTTGCCGGCGACCTTGAGGTCGAACAGGTCGGCGCCGTGCTGGGTGTCGTCGAAGGCGTAGGAGGTCGTCTGGTAGATCGGCACCGCGACCGCCTTGGTGGTGGGATCGGGGCTGTAGCCGCCATGCACGGCGATGGTTTCGATTTTCATGTTCCGGCTTTCTCGGGCTGTAGGAAATCGAAGTATAGAGTCATGCGGCATTCTTCCGAAATGCCATTTTCTGCTTTGCATATAACCATTTCTGCGCCGCCCTGCGGCCTGCACTCGGCGTCCCGCCGGCGCCGACTCCTGCGGCGGGAAGGTGTACCCCCGGCGCCGGCAGTCGGGCATACTCGGCGCGGAGCCTCGCTGCCGTTCAGGCGGTGGCTGCTTCACCCGACGAGATCACACCCAAAACAACAAGGAGATTTCAATGCTGCGCATTCCGCGTTTTCCCGCCCTGATTGTTGCCGCCGTGCTCGCCGTTTGCGGCGTCGCCTACGCCTATGACAAGCCGGTGACGAAGAAGGTCTTCAGCATGCCGTCCTACGTCACCGTCGGCGGCAAGACCATCCAGCAAGTGGCCGTCGGCTACGAGACCTACGGCACCCTCAACGCCGCCGGCGACAACGCCGTCTTTGTCGCCCACTTCTATTCCGGCACGTCCCATGCCGCCGGCAAGTACAAGGAAAGCGACGCCGTGCCCGGCTACTGGAATTCGATCATCGGCCCGGGCAAGCCGATCGATACCGACAGGTACTTCGTGGTCTCGGCCGACACCCTGTCCAATCTCAACACCAAGGATCCGAACGTCACCACC
>DAIOGL010000266.1:0-4056 GCA_036745235.1 Sulfuritalea sp. | reverse complement strand
CAGGCTCTCTCAAGAACAATCAGGTGGCGCTGAGCGTCCAGTCCCGGAACGCTTAGCCTGGCGCGGTCAAGCACTGCCCAGCCGGATGGCAGGCGGCGCATTTCGTCTTCGGAGGCAAGACCCTTCATGGCGTAGAGCCGGCCGGTCGGGGACAACAAATGCCCCGCGACACCAACGAAATCAGCCAGTTCGGCGAAAGCGCGGGAGACCACGGCATCGAACTGCCCGCCCGGCACCTCTTCAACGCGCCCGCCAACGACGGTGATGTTCGTGAGGCCAAGCTCGATCTTCGCCTGCCGCTGAAAGGCCGACTTCTTTTCAACCGTTTCGATCAGCGTCATCTGGAGATCGGGTCGTGCGATCGCCAGCGGGATACCCGGCAAGCCGGCGCCGCTGCCGACATCCGCCCAGCGGCGTCCTGCCAGCGCCGACTCCTGCACCGCCGGCAGCAGGGACAGTGAATCGAGCAGATGCTGGGTGACCATTTCGCCTTCATCGCGAATGGCCGTCAGGTTGTAGGTACGATTCCATTTCTTCAGCAACGCGACGAAGCCCAGCAGCTTTTCCTGCATGGCCGCGGTCAGGTCGAGTCCCAAGGCGGCGAGACCCTCGCGCAACTGGTCCGCCAGATTCATGCCGCCTTGCGCCGCTTCAGGTGGACCAGCAGCAGGGAGATCGCCGCCGGCGTCATACCTTGCAGGCGCGAGGCCTGGCCCAAGGTCTGCGGTCGGGCTTGGGTCAGCTTCTGCCGCACCTCGAAGGACAAGCCGTGGACGGCCGCGTAGTCGATGTCGGGAGGCAGCGCCATGGATTCATGCGCGAGACTCTTTTCAACTTCGTCCTTCTGCCGCTCGATATAGCCCTGATACTTGGCCTGGATCTCGACCTGCTCTATTTCATCTGCGCCAGCCAAGCCCTCGCCCGCCCCGGGCAGGGTCAACAAACCGGCGTAGCTGACTTCCGGCCGCCGCAGCAGTTCGAACAAGCGATATTCGCGTTCCATCGGCTGGCCGAGTACACGCACCGCGTCGGCCTCGGGCAACTGGCGGGGATTGACCCACGTGGTCTTCAGGCGCTCCGTTTCGCGCGCCACGGCGTCACGTTTGCGATTGAACGCGGCCCAGCGCGCGTCGTCCACCAAGCCCAGTTCGCGGCCGATCTCCGTCAGGCGTGCATCAGCGTTGTCCTCACGCAAGGACAGGCGGTATTCGGCGCGACTGGTAAACATCCGGTAGGGCTCCGACACGCCGCGCGTAATCAAGTCATCCACCAGCACGCCGAGGTAGGCCTGATCCCGCCGCGGCGCCCAGGCAGGCAACTGCCTTGCCTGGCGTGATGCGTTGATCCCGGCCAGCAGACCTTGCGCCGCCGCTTCTTCGTAGCCGGTCGTACCGTTGATCTGGCCGGCGAAGAACAGCCCGGCAATCGACTTGGTTTCCAGGCTGTCCTTGAGGTTGCGCGGATCGAAATAGTCATATTCGATGGCATAGCCGGGGCGCGTGATGTGAGCGTGCTCGAGCCCGCGAATGGAACGCACCAGAGCCAACTGGATATCGAAGGGCAGGCTGGTGGAGACGCCCTGCGGATAGATTTCGTGAGTATCCAGGCCTTCCGGCTCCAGAAATATCTGATGGGAATCCTTGCCGGCGAAACGATGAATCTTGTCCTCGATCGAGGGGCAGTAACGCGGCCCGACGCCTTCGATGACGCCGGTAAACATCGGCGAGCGATCCAACCCCGAACGAATGATGTCGTGGGTGCGGCCGTTGGTCTGGGTAATCCAGCAAGGCACCTGGCGCGGATGCTGGCTGCGCGTCCCCATGAAGGAAAACACCGGCACCGGATCGTCGCCCGGCTGGACCTGCAGAACCGAGAAATCGATGCTGCGCCCGTCCAGTCGTGGCGGCGTACCGGTCTTGAGCCGGCCCACCGGGAGACGAATCTCCTTCAGGCGCTCGGCGAGCGAAATTGCCGGGGGGTCGCCAAAGCGTCCCGCCCGGTAGTTGCTGAGCCCGACATGTACCAGACCATTGAGAAAGGTTCCTGCAGTCAGCACCACCGCAGGAGCCTCGAAGCGGATACCGAGCTGGGTCACCACACCGGCAACACGGTCGCCGGTCAGGATCAGGTCGTCCACCGCCTGCTGGAATAGCGTCAGATTCGGGTGGTTTTCGAGGCGACCGCGGACTGCCTGCTTGTAAAGCTGGCGATCGGCCTGGGCGCGGGTAGCACGTACGGCAGGCCCCTTGGATGCATTGAGGATGCGGAACTGGATGCCCGCCTCGTCGGTAGCCGCAGCCATCGCGCCGCCCAAGGCGTCGACCTCCTTGACCAAGTGCCCCTTGCCGATTCCGCCAATCGACGGATTGCAGGACATGGCGCCCAGGGTTTCGATGTTGTGGGTCAGCAGCAGCGTCCGCGCGCCCGAGCGGGCCGCCGCCAGCGCCGCCTCAGTACCGGCGTGGCCGCCACCGATCACAATCACGTCGAATTGAGCCGAAAATTGCACGCCGCGAGACCAAATCAAAAAGAGGCGCAATCATACGCCTCTCGTTCGAAGAACCAAACCACATCTCCGGTTTCACGTGAAACCACCCGCATGCTGTTTCACGTGAAACAGCGCTCTACCGCTTGCCGCCCAGACCGAGATAGGACTCCACTACCTTTGGATCGTCGATCAGCTTGCTGCTCGGTCCCTCGAGTGCGATTTCGCCGGTCTCCAGAACGTAGGCGTAGTCCGCCACCTGCAGTGCAGCGCGAGCATTCTGTTCGACCAGCAGAATCGACACTCCGGTTTTTTTGAGATCCGCAATCACGCGGAAGATTTCGCGCACAATAAGTGGCGCCAGGCCAAGACTCGGCTCGTCCAGCATCAGCAGCTTCGGCTTGGCCATCAAGGCACGTGCCACAGCAAGCATCTGACGCTCGCCGCCTGACAGGGTGCCGGCATGCTGCGTACGCCGCTCCTTGAGCCGGGGAAATATCTGGAAAACCTCCTCCATCGTCCGCTCGTGATCCCGATGCCCCGTGCGATGCCGCATGAAGGCGCCGAGCAACAGGTTGTCCTCGACGCTCATTTCGCCAAACAGCGCCCGCGACTCGGGCACCAGATTCATTCCGAGTGCGACCATTTGCTCGACTTCAGCGTCGCCAACGGGCTGCCCCAGAAAACGAATCGACCCGTGCGTGTGAGGCAACAAGCCCATGATGGACGACAGCATGGTCGTCTTGCCGGCACCATTGGGGCCGATCACGGTCACAATCTGGCCCTCGCCCACCTTGATGTTGGCATGATGCAGCGCCTCGACCTTGCCGTACGACACGCAGAGGTCGGCGACGTCGAGAATGGTCGCAACTTCACTCATCAATCGACCCCCCCGAGATAGGCTTCCATTACCGCAGGATCGCGCTGCACCTCTTCTGGCAGACCCTCGGCGATCTTTTCGCCGAACTCCATCACCACCACGCGGTCCGCCAGACCCATCACAAAATCCATGTCGTGCTCAACCAGCAGGATACCCATGCCTTCCCCTCGCAGCTTGCGCAGCAGTTCCGCCAGGGACTGCTTCTCCAGATAGCGCAAGCCTGCCGCCGGCTCATCAAGCAATAGCAAGCAGGGATCGGCGCACAAAGCCCGGGCAATTTCCATCGTCCGCTGCTGGCCGAGGGCAAGACTGCCCGCCAGCTCGAACATCGAATCCTTCAAGCCAACCCGCTCGACTTGGCGCGCAGCCTCCGCCAGCAGGCGCGCCTCCTCGGCGCGATCGAGATGCAGCAGCGCCGGCAGCACGCCCTTGCTGCCGCGCAAGTGGCCGCCGATCGCCACATTTTCCAGAACCGTCATGGTCGGCAGCAGGCGTACGTGCTGAAAGGTTCGGCTCATCCCCAATTTCGCGATCTGCCGCGAATTGAGCCCGGTTACAGTGGTGCCGCGAAACAGCACTTCGCCCTCGCTGGCCGAATCCACGCCAGAGACGCAGTTGAACATGGTCGATTTGCCCGCGCCGTTCGGACCGATCAACGCCATCACCTCACCCGACTTGACGGTGAGGCTCA
>DAIOGL010000265.1:0-4067 GCA_036745235.1 Sulfuritalea sp. | reverse complement strand
GATCAGAAAAGAAAAGGGGCCGACGTCGCCGGCCCCGAATGCATCATGCTGCGTTCATGACAAAAGTCTATTTGAAGCTGTAGTGGTACGCAGCGAACAGAGTGCTTACGCTATAGCTGGGAGCCTGTTCATTGCTTGGCAGGAGACTGCCTGGCGTGTAGCCCAGCTGGTAGGCGTTGTAATAGTAGTCCTCGGAGGCAAGACGCCTGTACGCATATCCCACAATGACCTTGCTGGGCTTGTCGACCTTGTACTCGCCGGTAAGCGCGAATTGCAGCGTCCCGTTCTTGATGTCCGGCAAGGCACCACAGGTTTGCCCGGCCGTGCTTGGGTTGCCGCAAGTGCCGGAATTCGGCAGGTACTGGATTCCGGTGTAATAGCGCGACTTCGCCAGCGAGTACGTCAGATCGGCCATCAGGTCCAGCTTGCCGGACAGCAATCCCTTGTGCTTGGCGTTGAGCCCGATGGTGTAGTCGTCGTCGGACAGCGAATTGGTCCAGATATTGGCAGGGGATACGATGGCGGACGCGGCAGGTACCCCGCCCGCTGCCCCGCTTCTGAGATCCCGCTGCTTCTTCTGCACGCTCAAATACGCGGAAACGGTGCCCTCGTCGGCATAGTTGTATGCCGCATCCAGATTTGTACGCCATGCGTGCCCGCTTTGTACCCCGAGGTTCGAGTCATATTGGTCGTCGAGATAGCGGCTGTTCAAGCCGACATTGAGTCTTTCCGCTGCTTGCCAGTTGACCCCTGCTTTCAGCGCCTGTTCCGTTCGCGAGGCCTGGAAGAATGCCGTGTAGCCGGCAAACTCGAATCCCTCGGAGTTGGACTGCATCGGGTTATAGAAGGAATTGTTTATGTCTGCCTTGCGCCTGCCATAGGCGTAGCCGGCATTCAAGGCAACGTCGGCCGTCGCCTTGAGCTTGTAATTTGCTACAAGCCTCTGCTCCTTGCTGGAAGGGCTCTGCACGCACGAGGCCGTGGTGTAGTAGCCGGCCACTGCCTGGTTGGACTGGGCGGAGTTGGAGAGGGAGTCGTTGCACCAGCGCTTTATGGCTTCATACTCGTAGCCCAGATGCAAATTCTGCCTCTTGTCGATCCGATAATCTCCGGCAATCTCCAGTTGGGATTTCTTGTTGCTCATCGGAGTGCTGACGGAGGTTCTGGTCTTGTCGCCAAGATCGATGAAGTTGTAGGTATTCGCAGCCGTGCGGTTGTCGCGCTCGTTGTATTTGAACCCCGCGCTCAGCGTCAGATTGCCGGCAGCCTGGTGCGTCAGCTTGAAGTCGACATGCTTATTCACCACGAGCCCATTGAGCGAGCCCTGCGGCAGCGCGCCCTGCTGCTGATTGATGTCGTTGATGTAGCTGTCGTTTTGCGTGTTGCGGCTGTAGGACAAGCCTGCCGCGATTTTTGTCGCCGGCGTAAACGAATACCCTCCGGACAGATTCAATTGGTGAAGGTTGTTGCTCGGCGCCGTGCTCAGCATGTTGATGGGGAAGGGACCCCCAGGCAGCACACCGGTCGCGTTGCCGGCGCCGACGACGCACGCCAGATTGGGGCCGCTGGCCGCACCGCAACTGACAAACGGATTTACCCAGCTCAGGCTGCTGTTCGCATCGCGGAACAGCGACCCGAAGTAACTTCCCGTTGCAAACCCCTTGTCTCCGACCCAATTGAGGGCCAGGTTGAACATGTTCGTCGTGTAGTTGGTGGGATTCATCAACATCGCCATGCCCTCAACCGTGTAGTAGCTTCCTCCCGGTCCGGACTTCTTGAGCGTGGTCGTGTTGTTGGCGACAACCGCCGCCTGGAACTGGTTGGCATCGGTACTCGACGAGATCAGCTTCGCACCGCTCTGCGTGAGCCGATTGAAGTCGAACTGCACGCTGAACTGAGGATCGAATATATACGCGGCCGAGAACTTGGCATTCTTGCGACCGGAATAGACCTCCTCCGTATGAAAGTAGGACTGCTGGTTGGCCGTCAGCACCTGAGTGCCCACCGTGGTGCCGACAGTGGTGGTTCTGATGACTCCGAACGCCTGCGGCAAGGTGAAGCTGTTGCCACCCATGCTCCCTTGGAGGGGCGTTTGGTAACTGCCCGTGGTGTAATGGCGCAGCTCGTCGTAGCCGATGCTCAGATTCCATTTTCCCTGATCGCTGACCGACCCGTCGAGGGCGCGGGACGTCGTGCCGAGATCCGTGCCGCTGAAGCTCCAGCGCGTTGTTCCGTTGCTTTCGCCGTAGGCATTGCCGCCGCGAACGCTCACGTTGCCGATGAGGTTCCCGCCCTTTTTGTGCAACCCGTTGTACTCGCCGAATTTGGCCGAGGCCGCTGACGTATTTCCGACACCGAGCACCACGGAGTTGGTCGGCATTTTCAACTCTGCCATTTCCTCATC
Source organism: Sulfuritalea sp. (assembly GCA_036745235.1). Taxonomy (GTDB): domain Bacteria; phylum Pseudomonadota; class Gammaproteobacteria; order Burkholderiales; family Rhodocyclaceae; genus Sulfuritalea. The sequence goes on along the minus strand of DAIOGL010000265.1, from coordinate 1,663 downwards.
TGCCGGCGCTTGCGCAAATGCAGCCACGGGCATCGCAAACATGACTGCCAATGCTCCCTGCACTGCCCGGGTCATCACGTTGCCGAGAAAGTCTTCCCTGTATGTATTCATGGTAATTTTCTCTCTGAATTAGCGATGCAAGAAGGCGCCGGCCGGGCTATTGGAGCCATGAACCATGACGTGGCAATTCATGCACGCACGTCCCGTTGCGTTCGAGTTCGGGGCGGCAACCCCGCTAAAGCCTCCGTTCTGGATGCCGGCAACGCCGGGGCCATATGGCGCCTTGCTGTTGTGGGGGCCGTCGTGGCACTCATCGCAGAGGAATGGAGCGCGCGACTTGAGCAAGGGCGAAATATTCGAACCATGCGGCGTGTGGCAGTTCGTGCAGTCTTCGGTGACCGGCTGATGCTCCCAGAGGAACGGGCCGCGCTTCTCTGCATGGCAGGTAAAGCAGGTTTCAGTCACCGTATTCTTTTTGGTCAATTTCGATCCTGGCGACCCATGCGGGTTGTGGCAGTCCGAACAGACGACCTTGCCTGCCTCGATCGGATGTGCTGAAACCTTCTTGCTCTCTGCCCGCTGGTCCTTGTGGCACGTGAAGCAGACCTCGGTCTGCGTTTTCCTGGCCAGCACCTTGTCCGCCGGCGCATGTACCTTGTGGCAATCGTTGCAGGCTATCTGACTGTTCTGGTGCTGACCACCGTCCCAGTTGGTGCGCTTGGTGCCTTTGTGGCAGTTGAGGCACTGCCCGGCGCGAAGCTTGTCGTCGGACTCCTCGTAGATCCCCTTCTTGAAGACAATATCGGGCGCGGCCCTGCCCTTGACCTTCGGATCCCCCTTCAGATGCTTCTCGCTCTCGCCATGGCAGGTCTGGCAGTTCGGTGTTCGGGAATCGCCCCTGACGCCATGTTTGGTCTGGTAGATCGAGAGCACCGGGGCGATCTCGTTCTGGTCGTGGCAACGGGTGCACGCCGCATCCTTCTTCAGCGAGGCCTGGGCCCGGGCAGCATTCGATACCGCACCGCCCAAGCTGGTCTCCGGAAGCGGGCCTTCGGCCGCGATCGTGCCGGGAGACGAAAAAATTCCCAACAAGACTGAGCAAGCCACGAGTACTTCTCGAAACATCTTCATTTTGTTCCCTTTACGCCAACGATCTGTTGCCAAGTAAATCCCAATGGAGCTCGTCGCTATTGCGCCAGGATCCAGCCGATCAGATTTGCGATCTGCGCCGGATCCTTGGTCTTGGTGACCTTGTGGTCTTCCTCGTGACCGTCGGAGAGCTTGACCTTGTGGCCCGAGGTGATGTGGTCAACCAGTTCGGCCTGGGCATCGGCTTTGCCCTTGTACTTGTAGGCCACCGCCTGGTATGACGGACCTTCCTTCTTCCGCACCACGTCATGGCAGCGCAGGCAGCTTTCCTTGCGCGCCAGCTTCTTGGCGGCTATGGAATCGACTGCCGCCCAGGCCGTTCCCGCAGTGGCAAAGCTGACCACCCCTGCGATTGCGCCAAGCAGAAGCCTGGCGCGCATCGGTACGCTTCGAGTCATGATTGTTTTCCCTTCCACGATTTCGCCTTGAACGACCCGGGCTACTGCGCCAGGATCCACTGCACCAGGTTCTTGATCTGTGCCATGTCCTTCGGCGGCGAGGTCTTGACGATCTT
>DAIOGL010000264.1:0-4083 GCA_036745235.1 Sulfuritalea sp. | reverse complement strand
AGGTCAAGCAGCACGACCGGCGGCCGCCGCCGCATCTGCCCGCCCCGGCCGCCCACGTGCCGCGACTCGATCCGCGTCTGCCGAAGCTCGACTTCGACCCCACCAAGCCCTACGTCAGCAAACTGGAGCCTGTGGAAACCAGCACCGAGAAACCCGCCGCGACGCGACCGCAAAAACCGGTCGCAGCGCTCCTCGGCGGCCTGGGAAAGAAATAGCCGAAAGAGACCGGCCATGCGGGACAAGGCAGCGTGGCAGCTCGAAGTCCGGCCGTCCAGTACCGACACGCTGGTCATCTGTCTCGGCGGGCGCTGGTGCGTTGATCAGAATCCGCCCGCACCCGACTCCCTGAAAGACCGTCTCGACGCTTCGGTGCGCCGGGTCAGCTTCGACGCCAGCCGGCTCGCCGATTGGGATTCCGGCCTGCTGAGCTTCGTCTCCGAAATCAGCAAGTCCTGCGCGAATCGTGGCATCGCGGTCGATAGCAGCGGGCTGCCGCCGGGAGCGCAGCGTCTGCTGGCAATGGCGCAGGCGATACCGGAACAAAAGCTCGCGCGGCGCGACAGAGGCCCGCGGGGAACGCTTGCCCATGTCGGCACCGCCACGCTGGAGTTCTTTCGCGGCTTGCCCCGGATGCTGGACTTTCTCGGCGAGGTCGTACTGTCGGTGCTGCGGCTGCTCTCCGGCCGCGCCAGCTTCCGCATCCGCGACCTGTGGCTGGAGATAGAAGAAATCGGACCGCGCGCCTTGCCGATAGTTTCGGTGATCAGCTTCCTGGTCGGACTCATCCTCGCCTATCTCGGCGCGGATCAGCTGAAACTGGTCGGGGCGCAGATATTCATCGCCGACCTGGTGGCCATCGGCATGGTGCGCGAGGTCGGCGCACTGATGACCGGCGTCATCATCGCCGGCCGCACCGGCGCCGCCTTCGCCGCGCAACTCGGCACCATGCAGGTCAACGAGGAGATCGATGCCTTCAAGACGCTCGGCATCTCGGCCATCGACTTCCTGGTGCTGCCGCGCATGCTGGCACTGATGCTGATGGTGCCGCTGCTGACGCTCTACTCGGGCTTCATCGGCATGCTGGCGGGACTGCTGGTCTCGGTCACGATCTTCGATATCGGCATCTTCGAGTACTACACCGAAACATTGCGGGCACTGGATTTCAGGCAATTCGCCGTCGGGCTGTCCAAAGGTGCGGTCTATGGAGCGATGATCGCCTTCTCCGGCTGCCTGCGCGGCATGCAATGCGGACGCAGTGCCGAAGCCGTCGGCCATGCCGCGACTTCCGCAGTGGTCACCGCCATCCTCCTGATCACGATTGCGGCTTCGATCATGACCATCGTCTACTACCAGCTGGGCATCTGAACGGCAATGGCCCCCCACGCTCGCAAATCCTGCTCGCTGCTCCCCACAAGGGGGCGCATGTCTTCCTGGGGCGGCCCGGCGAGGACATGATGCCCGCAATACCGCACATCGAAGTCCGCGGACTGAGCATGGCCTACGGCGACCACATCGTGCAGCGCGGCCTCGATTTCGTCGTCAACAAGGGCGACATCTTCGTCGTCATGGGCGGCAACGGCTGCGGCAAGACCACGCTGATGCGCGCCCTGGTCGGCCTGCAGCGGCCGACGGCCGGCTCCGTGCTATACAGCGGCGAGGACTTCTGGAACGCCGGGCCGGCGGCACAGCAGACCCTCAAGCGCCGGCTCGGCGTCCTTTTTCAGGGCGGTGCGCTTTGGAGTTCGCTGACCCTGGCCGAGAACGTGGCGCTGCCGATTGCCGAATACACCGGCCTGCCGGCGAGCCGCGTGAACGAGATCGTGGCCTTCAAGCTGGCGCTGGTCGGGCTGGCCGGCTGCGAGGACCTCTACCCCGCCGAGTTGAGCGGCGGCATGAAGAAGCGCGCGGGACTCGCGCGAGCGATGGCGCTCGATCCCGACATACTGGTCATCGATGAACCCTCGTCGGGCCTCGATCCCCTGACCGCGCGGCGTCTCGACGAGTTGATCATGGAATTGCGCGACAGCCTGGGCACCACCATCGTCGTCGTCACCCACGAACTGGCCAGCATCCTCAGCATCGGTAACAATTCGATCTTTCTCGATTCCGAAAGCCGCACCATGATCGCCACCGGCCACCCGCAGGATGCGCTGAAGAACGGCCACCCCAAGGTGCGTCACTTCCTCACGCGAGGCGGCGAAGGTTCGCCTCCTCCCCGCAACGACTCTTCGGAGACGCCATGAGCCGCAAGGCCAACCCCACCCTGATCGGCGCCTTCGTGCTCGGCGCGGTGGCGCTGATGGTCGTCGCGACGCTGCTGCTGGCAGGCGGCAGCTGGTTCGGCGCGCGGCAGCAGCACGTCATGTACTTCGAGGGCGCGGCACAGGGTCTGCAGGTCGGCGCGCCGGTGGTTTTCGTTGGCGTCAAGGTCGGCACGGTCAAGGATATCCGGCTCGGCCTCGACCCGCAGAGCCGCCGCTTCCTGGTGCCCGTGATGATCGAACTGGACCCTCAGATCGCGCGCACACGCAGCGGCGAGCCCATCGACCTGCGCGATCGCGCCACGGTGCGGCAACTGGTCGCGCGCGGCCTGCGCGCGAGGCTGCGGATGCAGAGCCTGCTCACCGGTCAGCTCTACGTCGATCTCGATTTCCACCCCGACAAACCGGCGATCTACGCCGCACTCGATCCCGAACTCAGCGAAATTCCGACCATTCGCACGACCGGGCAGGAGCTGACGACCAAATTCGAGGGCTTCCCCACCGACAAGTTCCTCGCCGACGTCGCGGCGATCAGCGCCGCAATCAACAGGCTCATGTCGGCGCAAGCCACCCAGGACCTTCCGCAACGTCTCGACGCAACGTTGCGGCACCTTGAATCGCTCGCTGCACGCTTCGATGCCCGGAGCGGCCCGATCCTGAAGGACGTTCATGGCAACCTAGCAGAGATGCACAAGGCGCTGGTGGCGGCGCAAGCCGCGCTGGCCAGGCTCGACACCGCCGCCGACCGGGTCGCCGACCTGGCGCGATCCGACTCGCGCATGGTTGCGGGCATGACCCAGGCCAGCGAGGATCTCGCCAAGGCCGCAAGCGCGGTGCGCAGCCTGACCGAGCAGGAATCGCCCACGGTGCAGAACGTCAATGCCGCGCTCAAGGAGATATCCCACGCGGCCGACGCCCTGCGCCTGCTGGCGGAAACGCTGGAACAGCAGCCCGACGCCATCTGGCGCGGCAAGCGCCAGAAGTCCGTGCCCTGACCAGGACACACTGCAACGCCCAATCCACGAGGAGAAGAAATGAAACTGGTTCGCTACGGCCTGAAGGGCCGCGAAAAGCCCGGCTTGATCGACGCTGCGGGCACGCTGCGTGACCTTTCCGGTCATGTCGCCGACATCGGCTGGAACGAGCTCTCGGCGCCCGGGCAGAAGCGCCTGCGCGCCCTGAACCCGGGCACGCTGCCCGCAGTACGCGGCAAGCCGCGCCTGGGCGTGCCATTCACCGGTATTTCGAAAATTGTCGGCATCGGGCTCAACTACCGCGCACATGCCCTCGAGGCCAAGATGCCGATCCCGGCCGAACCGGTGATGTTCATGAAGGCCACCACCTGCATCACCGGCCCCAACGATCCGATCCTGATGCCCATCGGCAGCACCAAGCTCGACTGGGAAGCCGAACTCGGCATCGTCATCGGCCGCGAGACCCGCTACGTCACCAAGGCAAAGGCACTCGATCACGTCGCCGGCTACTGCGTGTTCCACGACGTCTCCGAGCGCGCCTTCCAGATCGAACGAGGCGGCCAGTGGGACAAGGGCAAGGGCTGCGACAGCTTCGGTCCCATCGGGCCCTGGCTGGTAACCAGCGACGAGGTCGCCGACCCGCAGCAGTTGCGCCTGTGGCTGGACGTCAACGGCCAGCGCATGCAGGATTCGACCACCGCCGACATGATCTTCTCCTGCGCCGAAATCGTCAGCTATGTTTCGGGCTTCATGACCTTGCTGCCGGGCGATGTGATCTGCACCGGCACGCCTCAGGGCGTCGGCATGGGGCGCGGTTTCTACCTGAAGCTCGGCGACCGGGTCAGGCT
>DAIOGL010000263.1:0-4086 GCA_036745235.1 Sulfuritalea sp. | reverse complement strand
CATTTCCTCATAGGCGGTCGCCAGTTCCAGCTTGGTAGCGACTTCGGGATTGTCAGCCGCTGCGGCCGCGGCACCGGCGGGGGCCGGCGTCTCCAGCTCAAGGCTGATGCCGCCGAGATCGAGCGGCGCGGCAGCCGGCGCGGCGGCAGGGAGCTCGATGGACATCTCGGGCAGCGGCGCTGGCGCGGCGGCCTCGGGGGTGCCCAGATCGAAGTCAAAATCGATGCTGTTCGCATCGGCCGGCGCGGCAGCGGGTGCCTGCGGTGCGGCGGCAGAAGGCAACTCGAGCGCCGGAGCCTCGGATGGCTTGCCCGGCATGTCGAATTCGATGTCGAGGCTCGGTTCCTTCTTCACCTCGGCCGGCGCACCGGATTCGGCAGACGGCTTGGTTTCCGGCGCACCCAGATCGAGGTCGAAATCCAGGGCAGGTTCCTGCGCGGCCGCGGGTGCGGCAGCGGGTGCGGCAGCGGCGGCGCCTGCTGTCTCAGTGGTGCCGAGATCCAGATCGAAGTCCAGCACGACAGGTTCGGCGGCTGCAGGCGCCGGCGCTTCGGCCGCCGGCGGCGCGACGTTGAGCACCGTCGTGGCATCCATCTCCGCTGCGGCGGCAGGCGCCTCTGCCGCGACCTCGGCCTGAACCTCGGGCAAAGCCGAGCTGTACAGGAAATATCCGGGATCGAGGGCTGCGCCCATCGCTGCCGCCTTGTCCCAGGCCTCGCCCGTGCCACCGGTCAGGGAGTGCAATTCCTTCGCCACCGACTCGAACTGGGACACGTTCTTGCGCGCGGCATAGATGTCCAGCAGCTTGGTGTAGATTGCCTCCCGCTTCGGATCCGTCTTGAGAGCCGCGAGCAGGATCTCTTCCGCTTGGGCGTCACGACCGAAGGCAAGGAAGGTATCCGCCTCGACGACCGGATCAACCGTCTCCTGGTGCGAAGCCATGCCCAAGGCGGTGGAACTGAACTGGCTGGCTTCCTGCTCGCTCGGGGGGGGCGCGAGGCTTGTCGTGCTGAACACCGAGTGCGCCGACAGATCGGTTTCGGCAATGGTTGCATGGGCTTCGGCTGCTGCGGCGCGCTTCTTGCGGTACGCCGAGAGTCCGAGCCAGCCGAACAGAAGTGCCAGCAAGCCGCCGCCGCCAAACACCAGCAGTGCGTTCTCCTCCATGAAGTCCGGCTCAGGCGGAGGCGGTGGGGGAACGACTTTCTTCTTGGGCGCAGGCGGCTTGGGCGCCTCGGCCGGCTTCGCTGCCTCCGCGGATTTCGCGGCGGCGGCCGCTTCGGCAGGCTTGCCCGCTTCGGCCGGGGCCGGAACAGGTGCGCCGGCAGGTTTGGCGGCTTCGGCAGGTTTTGGCGGCTCGGCCGGCTTCGGTGCTTCCGCCGGCTTCACAGCCGGCGCCGGTGCTGCTGGCTCGGGCTTCTTGACCTCCGCCGGAGCGGGTTTGGCCGCCTGAGCCTGCTTCTGCAGGTCGCTGCCGGTCTGACTCTTCAGCTCGGCGAGCTTTTTCAAATCATTGAGATTCTTTTCCAGTTCGACAATCCGACTGCTGGCCTCCTTGAGTGCACGGTCGCGCGCCACCAGATCTTCTTCAAGTGCCGCAATACGGCCCTGCAGGGGCTTGCCCTTGGCATCCTTCGCCGCTTCCGTGCGGGAAACCTCCAGCTTGTCCTTGCCCGTCACAACCGGCGCCTTGTCCTCCACCTTGGGCGCAATCTTGCCGCTGACGGCCTGCTGCGCGCCCTGATCCCTGACCGGCTCTGCCGCGGCAGCGGCCGCCAGGCGCTTGCGATAGGCATTGAAATCGGCGGACTGGGCGACAATCTCCCTACGCGCTTCCCCGGGAGCTACCTTGCTTGCCGTCTCGGCATCGGGGATCGAAAGAATCTTGCCGGCCTTGAGGCGATTCATGTTGCCGGCGTCAAACGCCTCGCGGTTGCTGCGGAACAGCGAAACCAGCATCTGATCGAGGCTGACGCCCTCCGGCTTTGTCTGGGCAGCGATCTTGCCCAGGGTGTCGCCGAAGACAACGGTGCGCGAAGCGGCGGCGGCAGCGGGCTTCTCAGCCGGCTGCCTCGTTTCGGGGGGACGGCTTTCGATCACCGGGCGGGTTTCCGCTGGCATCGGCACGGCTCTGTCGCCCGTTCTGGCCATCGCCGGCGCGGTCCTGACCTCGGGTGCAGCAACCGGCACCGGAGCGGCTCTCGCCGCCAGATCGGGAGGATCGAGCAGGAAGGTGTACTCGCGGACCAGCCGCCCCGACGCCCAGCTCAATTCGACCAGCATGTCGATGAACGGCTCGTTCAATGGCCGGTCCGTACTCAGTTCGAGGTAACGACGACCGCCCCGCTCCTTGATGTCACGGGAAAAGCGCAGGGTCGCCAATACGGAAGGATATTCGATTCCCGCCTGGCGGAAGGCCTCGGCAGAAGCCACCTTGGCGACCAGCGAACTTGCTTCGTCGCGGCTGGCGGTAACTTCGAGCTCGGCCTTGAGCGGCTGCCCCAACGCCGAGAGGACGGTGATCTTTCCCAGCCCGGCAGCATGTGCCGCAAACGGCAGGACGGCAATCGCCGCCGCTATGACGGTGGCCTTGAGACGATTTCGCTTGTCAGTATTGGGCACTGTGACTCCCGACGGGCTTTTTCTCATGTTATCAAAAAGAAGTTTCAGTGGAGGCTAACGCCAGCTGTATGTCCCCACAGGAGGCGGGGACGATATCCCCTCCGAATTTCGGCGTTAAGCGCAGCGGCCGTAACTAAAATAACATCATGGTGTTAGCGATGCAAGCTCAACCTTCCCATCACATTCTGGTCGCATCCTGCACGCGGCTTCAATGCAACAGGATGCGCAACATGCGCCGCAGGGGCTCCGCGGCCCCCCAAAGCAACTGGTCGCCAACCGTAAAGGCCGACAAATACTGCGGTCCCATGCTGAGCTTGCGCAGGCGCCCGACCGGAACGCTCAAGGTCCCGGTCACGGCCGTCGGCGTCAGCTCCTTCAAGGTGATCTCGCGCTGATTCGGCACCACCTTGACCCAATCGTTGTGGGCCGCCAGGATGGCGTTGATCTCGTCCAGCGGCACATCCTTCGTCAGCTTGATGGTCAGCGCCTGGGAATGGCAACGCATGGCACCGATGCGGACGCAGAGGCCGTCCACCGGAATCGGCGCCGCATTTTGACCGTCGCGGCCGAGGATCTTGTTGGTTTCCGCCTGTCCCTTCCATTCTTCCCGGCTCTGGCCGTTGCCGAGATCCTTGTCGATCCATGGAATCAGCGAACCGGCCAGCGGCACGCCGAAGTTTGCCGTCGGGAAGCTCTCGTCGCGCAGAATGCCCGCCACCTCGCGATCGATGTCGAGAATTGCCGAGGCCGGGTCGTCGAGCAGGTTCTTCACCACGCGATGCGTCTCGCCCATCTGCGCCAGCAGCTCGCGCATGTTCTGCGCGCCCGCCCCGGACGCCGCCTGATAGGTCATCGAGGTCATCCACTCGACCAAACCGGCCTTGAACAGGCCGCCGAGGGCCATCATCATCAGGCTCACCGTGCAATTGCCGCCGATCCAGTTGCGACCGCCCTTCGCCAGGCTGTCCTTGATCACGTCAAGGTTTACCGGGTCGAGAATGATCACCGTGTCGTCCTTCATGCGCAGGCTCGATGCCGCGTCGATCCAGTGCCCCGTCCAGCCCGCCGCGCGCAGCTTCGGGAAGACTTCCGTGGTGTAGTCGCCGCCCTGGCAGCTGATGATGATGTCAAGCCGCCGAAGTTCGTCGATGTTCTTCGCATCCTTCAGCGGCGGCGCCCCCTTGGCGAACGAGGGCGCCTTGCCGCCGGGATTCGAGGTGGTGAAAAACACCGGCTCGATGAGGGCGAAATCATCCTCCTCACGCATGCGCTGCATCAGGACCGAGCCCACCATCCCACGCCAACCCACCAGACCTACACGCTTCATGATCAATCTCTCGATTCGAATTACAGTGCCGCGAGTACTGCGTCACCCATTTCCCGGGTACCGACCTTCTTCATGCCGGGTTCGTAAATGTCGCCAGTGCGGAAGCCTTGTGCAAGGACTTTCTTCACGGCAGCCTC
>DAIOGL010000262.1:0-4105 GCA_036745235.1 Sulfuritalea sp. | reverse complement strand
AAAGTCGCCGTCCTCGGTGCCGGCGTGATGGGTGCGCAGATCGCGGCCCACTGCGTCAATGCAAAAGTTCCGGTGGTGCTGTTCGACCTGCCGGCCAAGGAAGGCCCGAAGAACGGCATCGTGCTGAAGGCCATCGAAGGCCTCAAGAAACTCAGCCCGGCACCGCTGGGCAACAAGGACGATGCGGCCTGCATCGAAGTGGCGAACTACGACGACAACCTCGAGCTGCTCAAGGGCTGCGACCTGATCATCGAGGCGATCGCCGAACGCATGGACTGGAAGCACGACCTGTACAAGAAGGTCGCCCCGTTCATCGCGCCGAATGCGATCTTCGCCTCGAATACTTCGGGCCTGTCGATCACGTCCTTGTCCGATGGCTTCTCCGACGAGCTCAAGGCGCGCTTCTGCGGCGTGCATTTCTTCAACCCGCCGCGCTACATGCACCTGGTCGAACTGATCCCGACCGCGGCAACGCGGCCGGAAATTCTCGACCAGCTCGAAGGCTTCCTCGTCACCACGCTGGGCAAGGGCGTGGTGCGGGCCAAGGACACGCCCAACTTCATCGCCAACCGCGTCGGCGTCTTCAGCATGATGGCGACGATCCACGAGGCCGAAAAGTTCGGACTGTCGTGCGACGTGGTCGATGACCTCACCGGCTCCAAGCTCGGTCGCGCCAAGTCCGGCACCTTCCGCACCGCCGACGTGGTCGGCCTCGACACCATGGGCCACGTCATCAAGACCATGCAGGACACGCTGCCCGACGATCCCTTCGCGGCGATCTACAAGACGCCGGAAGTGCTGACCAAGCTGGTTGCCGCCGGGGCGCTGGGCCAGAAGACCGGCGCCGGTTTCTACAAGAAGGTCGGCAAGGAAGTGCAGCGCCTCGATTTCGCCACGGGCCAGTACGTGGCCGGCGGCGGCAAGGCCGACGACCTCGTGGCGCGCATCCTCAAGGAAAAGGATCCGGCCAAGCGCATGAAGGCGCTGCACGATTCGACCAACCCGCAGGCGCAATTCCTCTGGTCCATCTTCCGCGACGCCTTCCACTACATTGCGGTGCATCTGGAAGCCGTTGCCGACAATGCGCGCGACATCGATTTCGCCATGCGCTGGGGCTTCGGCCAGAAGCTCGGCCCCTTCGAAACCTGGCAGGCCGCCGGCTGGCATCAGGTCGCCAACTGGGTCAAGGAAGACATCGACGCCGGCAAGGCGCTGTGTTCCGCGCCGCTGCCGGCCTGGGTGTTCGACGGGCGCAACGGCGTCCATGGCGCCGACGGTTCCTGGTCGCCGGCGCGCAAGACCAATGTGGCCCGCTCCACGCTGCCCGTGTATCTGCGCCAGCGCTTCCGCGCTCCGGTGCTGGGCGAAGAAGCCGTCGACGGCACGACCGCCGGCATCACGGTGTTCGAGGACGAATCGGTGCGCATCTGGCACGAGGACGACGGCGTGCTGATCCTGTCGCTCAAGACCAAGATGCACGTCATCGGCGCCGGCGTCATCGCCGGGCTGGCGAAGGCCATCGCGGAGGCGGAACAGCACTACAAGGGCCTGGTGATCTGGGGTGCGGACGCGGCCGAAGGCGGCGCCTTCTCCGCCGGCGCCGACCTGCAGTCGATGCTGCCGCTGTTCATGTCGGGCGGCGTCAAGGCCATCGAGCCCGAAGTCGTCAAGCTGCAAAATGCCCTGCAGGCGATGAAGTACGCCAACGTGCCGGTGGTCGCCGCGGTGGCCGGGCTGGCGCTGGGCGGCGGCTGCGAGCTGATGCTGCACGCGGCGAAACGCGTCGCCTCGATCGAGTCCTACATCGGCCTGGTCGAAGTCGGCGTCGGCCTGATCCCGTCCGGCGGCGGCCTCAAGGAAGCGGCGCTGCGAGCGGCGGCGGACGCCAAGGGCAACGACCTGCTGCAGTTCCTCAAGAACAACTTCATCAACGCCGCCACGGCCGTCGTGTCGAAGTCGGCGCTGGAGGCACGGCAAATGGGCTACCTCAAGCCCGACGACGTGATCGTCTTCAACCCCTACGAGCTGCTGCACGTCGCCAAGGTCGAAGCGCGCGCCATGTTCGACGCCGGCTACCGTCCGCCGCTGCAGAGGCTGGTGCCGGTTGCCGGGCGCTATGCCATCGGCACCATCATGATGCAGCTGGTCAACATGCGCGACGGCGGCTTCATCTCGGCCCACGACTTCAAGCTGGGGCAGATGATCGCCACGGTGGTCTCCGGCGGCGACGTCGATCAGGGCAGCCTGGTCAGCGAGCAGTGGCTGCTCGACCTGGAGCGCAAGGCCTTCATGGAACTGCTGAACCATCCCAAGACCCAGGAACGCATCATGGGCATGATGCAGACCGGCAAGCCGGTCAGAAATTGAGGAGATCGAAATGAGCAAACAACTTCAAGACGCCTACATCGTTGCCGCCACCCGCACCCCGATCGGCAAGGCGCCGCGCGGCATGTTCCGCAATACCCGTCCCGACGACCTGCTGGTGTACGCGATCCAGTCGGCGATGGCCCAGGTGCCGGGCCTCGACCCGAAGCTGATCGAGGACGCTATCGTCGGCTGCTCCTTCCCCGAAGGCGAATCCGGGCTCAACATGGCGAGGAACGCCGTGCTGCTGGCCGGCCTGCCCAACACCGTGGGCGGTGTCACGGTCAACCGCTTCTGCGCCTCCGGCATCACCGCCGTGGCGATGGCCGCCGACCGCATCCGCGTCGGCCAGGCCGATGTCATGATCGCGGGCGGCGCCGAGTCGATGTCCATGGTGCCGATGGGCGGCAACCATCCCTCGATCAACATGGGCGTGTTCAAGGACGAGAACGTCGGCATGGCCTACGGCATGGGCCTCACCGCCGAGAAGGTGGCCAACCAGTGGAAGGTCACGCGCGAGATGCAGGACGAATTCGCGCTGCAGTCGCACCAGCGGGCCATCGCCGGCCAGCAGGCGGGCGAGTTCAATGACGAGACGACGCCGGTCGAAATCATCGACCGCGTGCCGAACCTCGCCACCGGCGAGGTCGAACTGAAAAAGCGCACCGTCAATCGCGACGAAGGCGCGCGCGCCGATTCCAATCTCGCGGCTCTGGCCAAACTGAAGCCCGTATTCGCCGCCAAGGGCTCGGTGACGGCCGGCAACAGCTCGCAGACCTCCGACGGCGCCGGCGCGCTGATCCTGGTCAGCGAGAAAATCCTCAAGCAGTTCAACCTGACGCCGCTGGCGCGCTTCGTCTCCTTCGCGGTGCGCGGCGTGCCGCCCGAAATCATGGGCATCGGCCCCAAGGAGGCGATCCCGGTCGCCTGCCGGCTGGCCGGCATCACCCAGGACCAGCTCGACTGGATCGAACTCAACGAGGCCTTCGCCGCGCAGTCGCTGGCGGTGATCCAGGACCTCGGCCTCGATCCGGCCAAGGTCAATCCGATCGGCGGCGCCATCGCGCTGGGCCATCCGCTCGGCGCCACCGGCGCGATCCGCTCGGCGACGGTGATCCACGCCCTGCGCCGGCGCAACCTCAAGTACGGCATGGTCACCATGTGCGTCGGCACCGGCATGGGCGCGGCGGGGATTTTCGAGCGCATGTAATCGTCGATAAGCGGCTGCCGCGCCGGGTTTGGTGCGGCAGCCGTTTTTTATTTGTGTCGCCGCCGTAGGTATCCCGAATTTGCCGTCGATATTTGCTCAGCTACAGCATCCTTGACCACCCATTCAGCCGGCGCATGAGTGATTGTCCTTGCGCGACATATATCGTTTTGATATAGTCCGCTCATGCACATCATTTCGCTGAAGATGCTGCGCGATTTCTGGCACAAGCATCCCGAGGCCGAGCAGCCCTTGCGCAACTGGCACACCGTTGCCGAGCATTCGCGCTTCGCTGACTTCGCCGATTTGCGCCAGAGCTTTGGCAGCGCGGACTATGCAGCGCCCTATACGGTGTTCGATGTCGGGGGCAACAATTTCCGGGTCATCGCGGTGGTGCGCTATCGGGATGGAAAGATGTTCGTGCGCTGGGTAATGACACATCGGGAATACGACAACTGGTGCAAGCTTTACAGGAAAGGCAAGGTGTAATCATGGCAACCACTACCGCATCCGACGACACGATCGACATCCGGG
>DAIOGL010000261.1:0-4114 GCA_036745235.1 Sulfuritalea sp. | reverse complement strand
TCGACGGCGTCGGCCGGCTGGTCAATCGCTTCGCCTGAAGCATTGCCGGACCGGCATGCCGCCGGCGTCGGCGCGGTGCGTCCCTGCGGAAGCTTTCAGTGCTGCGCCGATGACGCGAGCTTGAGTCCGAGGCCGATCATGACGCCGCCTGCCAGGCGATCCACCCAGACCTTGCAGCGCAGATAGACACCGCGCGGCCGCTCCGATGCCAATGCCAGCGCCACCAGCGCGTACCACCCGGCTTCGACCACGAAAACCAGCACGACCAGCGTGACGTCGAATGCCAGCGATTGCGCGCCGGGCAGGAAGGCGGCGAAGACGCTGGCATAGACGATGGACGTCTTCGGATTGCTGATCTGCGTCGTGAAGCCCAGGGCCAGCGCCCGCGTGGTCCGCGTCGCCGGCCGCCCGGCAAGATCGCCGATCGTCAGCGGCTGCGCCGCGGACATCCAGATGCGCCAGCCCAGATACGCGAGATAAAGCCCGCCGATCAGCTTGAGCACGAGGTAGAGCGACGGCACCGCCAGCAGCAGCGCGTGCAGGCCGAGCAGCGCGGCGACGGCGAACACCACGCCGCCCGCCCCCATGCCCAGCGCGGCGGCGATGCCCTCGCGCCGCGAAGCGCAGACCGCCGTCCGGGCGACCATCACGAAGCTGGGCCCGGGGCTCACGACGCCGACGGTGAGCGCCGCGAGGATTCCGAACAGGGCGGGCAGATTGTCCATGGTTCGATAAGGTGACTTGCGGTTTGCCTGGCTCGCTGCGTCCGGGTTCAGGGTCGCCGCGATGCAGCGTCAGGCCAGGAGTTCAAATCGTTGTTCATTTACCTCGGCTCCCCATTGCGTGCCGCGTTGCTGGACGGCCAGGCGAAAGCCGAACTTCTCATACAGATGCCTTGCGGCAGCAAGGCCTTCGAAGGTCCACAGATATACCCGTTCGTATTTTCGCGATCGACAGAATTCCATCGCCGACGTGAGCAAGGCCGTCCCGGCGCCCGTTCCGCGCAGGCTGTCCGAGGCGATGAACCAGCGCAGATGCGCCCCGTCCTGCCCGGCACGCGACCCGTCGATCGCAATCGAGCCCTCGACATTGCCATCCTGCAGCGCAAGCCAGAGACCGTCGCGCGCGTCGACATGGCGTTCGCAGAATTCGGAAAGCTCGCGCGCCACCCGGCTCTCGAACGGAAGGCCGAATCCGGCGATGTCGCGGTAGTAGCGAGCATGAAGCTCGACGATTCTCCCTATGGAACCGGGCAGGTAGCCTTTGTGGATCGCAAAAGTCATGATGGAATTCGAGGAGCCCGATGTTCAAAATAGCCGGCCTGCCTCAGGCCGGCTATTCCGACTGCATGTCGCTCGACCCTTGTCGTTCCCGGAGACGGACTGGATCGTCAGCGAGCGCTGCACTGGACACCCTGGCAGTTCAGCGTGTTGAAGTCATAGACGGAAGAATGTCCCGGATTGCCCGCGGGTTTCGGCACGCCCCTGGGGATCAGGAAGGTGGCCGAGTTGCCGCCGTACAAGCCCGATGGATAAGTGAAGGGTTCGAGCACCACATAGGCGTTGAAGAGGCCCGGCTTGGGCGGTCGTGGCACGCCCTTGCCGGCCACGGGCGGCAGGTCGCGCTGCGGATTGTTTTGCATCACGGCCTCGGACCAGGCTTCGGCATCGGCTGCCGTGGCCTTGCGCAGCAGGCCTTTGCGCACCGCGTCCGCGAGGCCGGCGGGACCGGCGATCGGTGCGGTCCTGTCGTGGAAGGACTCGGGCGTGATTGCGCCCGAGGTGACCAGCGCGGCTCCCGCCGCCAGCGGCTCGCCGACCACCACCTTGCCGTTGGTCGCCGGGAACACCATATCCACCGCGCGCCCGAAGACGCGCTTGGACAGGGGATTCAGCGGCGCGAGATTGTCCGGCGTGACATAGAAGTAGCCGCAGGGCCCCTTGTTGTCATAGGAGCTGTTGAGCAAGGGCGTGCCCGGCTCCAGGCCGGCCACCGCCTGCCGGTGATAGCCGCCGACCAGCACCGCCGCGATGCGGGTTTGCTGCGACCAGCCGATATTCCAGATCGTCGGCTCATACGCACCCAGCATCAGGACCACCGGCTTGCCGGGGCTATTCACGGCGACGTCGATCTGCGTGCCCTCATGGCCGCTCTGATCGATCTGGAAGGCAATCTTCCGCCCCGAGTAAGCCCCCGCGGCAAACACCGAGAACTGGTCCGGAAGCTTGAGTTCTGCAAAGCCGCACACCGTTTTCTGCGCCACGTTCTGCCGGGATTTCTCGTCCGCGGCAAAGTCGAAGGGCTTGAGCCCGCCCGTCGCTTGCGCGGGCGGCTTGCGCGCCTTCGGATCGTCGGCGCAGACGTTCTTCCACGAGGCGTCGCGCTGGCCGATCCAGAGGTCGGTGACGCAGGCCAGGGACATCTTCACCGCGCCCAGCGTGCGCTCTGGCGTGATCGTCGACTCGGCATCCACTTCGGCGTAGAAGGCCTTGCCCCTCGCCGGACTCACCGATACGGTCAGCCGCGTCGGCAGGCGGCCGGGGCCCATCCGATAGGTGCCGACGCTGACGGACTTCACCTCGCCGCCGGCCTCGGCGACGACAAAAGGATGGGTCCGGGCCAGGCTCTCCGCCGCGCCCTTGATGCGCTCGGTGGCGGCCTCGGCATCCGCCGGGTCCAGGGTTCCCGGACCGCAGCGCTGTGCGTAGGCGGACTTGATCTGGCGCTCGGCCGCCTCAAGCGCAATCCGGGCCTGCGCGATGCGAGCGGGATCGTCGCGCAACTGGTCGGGCAGGCGCGCCAGCCCCGCGTCGATCGCGGCGAACTTTTCCGCAATCTCGCCGGACTTCGCCGCCTCGCGCTCGCGAAACGGATCGGGCGTGGCGCGGTCCCAGTCGACCACGCGCTTCACCACGCGCCGCGCCAGTTCGGGATCGGCCTCCAGGACCGGCATGACCAGCGGCCCGGTCGTCGTCAGCATGATGGACAGCAGTTGGGGCCGGTCGCCCTTCTCGAACAGGATCTGGCGGGAAGTCCGCAGCCGCGCCGCGAGGTAAAGGAAAGCGGCCTGCTCGTTGTGCCCCGCCATGCGCTCGCCCGACGCCGCATGGAACAGCATGAGCGGCTCCTGCAGCGTCCCGGGGTCGCCGAGCATCTCATCGACGGCCTTGCGCACCACGGCCGCATCGCAGGACCCAAGCCGCGCGGCGACCGAGGCGTCGCGCGGCGGTGCGGCGGCAGAAGGAAAGGAAAGCGCCGTCAGGCAAAACGCCAGGATGGCGGCGAGGAGACGGAGCGCCGGCAATTGCCGGGGCGCATCTGCGAGCGAAGACTTGGTCACGTTCATCCGGATTCGAATTGCGGTTTGGGCAGAGCGGCGGCCGGGGGCCGAAACAGGTCGATGGAAGCCTGCAAACCCGGCCTGCACGCGGTTGGGCGCGGACAGGAATGCGTGCGGACCCGATTTTCCCACCATTCCGTCTTCGACCTCGTGCAGAAATTCCTCGATCAGCATTTTCGCCGTGTTGCCGGCGCCGACTCCCGGGCGCGGAGCAGACGCTGAAACCGAACACGCCCCATGATAGCCGGACCGCTGCCAAGTCGCTGCTCAGCCGACTTCCTTGCGCGCGGCACCGATGCCGATTTCCGCGGCGCGCTTCATCTCTCCCGAGTCGAACATCTGCGGCTGGTCGATGAAGGCATTGCACCATGCGATCGTGTCGCTGCCCCAGAAGTTCTGGCCGCGCACCGCCAGCGTCGGCACGCCGAACACGCCCTGCGCGACAGCGCCCGCGGTGTTGTCCATCAATCTCCTCTTGACCGCGGGATCGGCGATCAGCCTTGCCGCGTCGTCATCAGCGACGCCGACCCGCTCGCAAAACAGCGGCCATTCGGCCCCGACATCGCGCCCCTCGCCGAAGACGAAATCGAAGGCAGCGTCGACCGCCGCGCGCGGACTGCCGATCCCGACCAGCAGGCGCAGCGCATGCAGCGGATTGAACGGATGGCGCGGCGGCATGCGGAAAGGGATGCCATGCTGCGACGCGGCCCAGACGCAGCTGCGATAGGTGTGCAGGCGCTTCGGCACGATCTCGGCAGGCCCCTTGTTGTCCCA
>DAIOGL010000260.1:0-4125 GCA_036745235.1 Sulfuritalea sp. | reverse complement strand
AAGTGGCGCTTCTTCCAGCACAACGCCAAGCTCATGAAGGAAATCCAGGCGCTGGAGCACAAATCGCGGCGGCCCGACGTGCTGGTGGACGACGAGCTGATTTACGCCTTCTACGATAGCCGGATTCCCGAGGGCGTCATCACGCTGGCGGCCTTCGATCACTGGCGGCGCGAGGCCGAGGCCGCCAACCCGAAGCTGCTCTGCCTGGAAAAGGAGCAGCTGATGCGCCACGAGGCGGCGGGCATCACGACCGACGCATTTCCGCCGGCCCTGACCTATCGCGGCCAGAGCTTCAAGCTGAGCTACCACCACGATCCCGGTGCGGCGGACGACGGTGTCACGCTGACGCTGCCGCTGGCCGCGCTCAACCAGTTGCCGGCCAATCGCTGCGAATGGCTGGTGCCGGGGCTGCTCAAGGAAAAAATCCTCGCGCTGCTGAAGACCCTGCAGCAGAAGTATCGCCATCGCCTGCAGCCGCTCGACGAGTTCGCCGCGGATTTCTGCGAGACGGAACACGATCTGGACGAGCCGCTGGTGCGCGCGCTGACGCGGGCGGCCGAGGAACATCTGGCGATGAAGCTGCCGCTCGACGCCTTCCGCAGCGGCGAGTTGCGCCCGCATCTGTTCATGAATTTCCGCCTGGTCGACGAACACGGCGGCACGCTGGCGATTTCGCGCAATCTCGCCGAATTGCGCGCCGACTATCGCGACCGCGTCGAGCAGGTCTATGCCGCGGCGGAAGTGCAGCACGAGGCCGCGGCGGGCGACTTGTCCGGCCTTACGGCCTGGACCTTCGGCGCCCTGCCCGAGCTGATGGAAGTGAAAGTCGGCGCTGGTACCACGGTGGGTTTCCCTGCCCTGGTGGACATGGGCGAGAGCGTGCGCCTGACCGCCTTCGACACCGAGGACAAGGCGCGCGCAGAGCACCGCCGCGGCATGGCGCGGCTGTTCGCGCTGCAGCTCGCCGCCCAGGTCAAGTCCATCGAAAAACTGCCGGGACTGCGCGAGACTGCGCTGCAGTTCGTCGCCTTGGGCACCGAGAAGGAATTGCGCGAGCAACTGATCGCCGTGACGCTGGAGCGCACCTGCCTGATGGACCCGCTGCCCGCCGAAGAGTCGGCGTTCGCGGCACGGCGCGACGCGGCGCGCGGACGCATTCTGCTGGTCGCGCAGGAGATCCTGCGGCTGATCGGAACGATTCTGGCCGAGCACGCCCAACTGGCGAAGAAGCTCGCCGCGATGCAGAAGACCTTTCCGCAGGCGTGTGCAGATATTGCGGCGCAGCTGGCCGAACTCATGCCGAGGCAATTCATCGCGCGCACGCCCTTCGAGCGGCTGCAGCACTATCCGCGTTACCTCAAGGCGATCGGCCTGCGGCTCGAAAAGGCCCGCAGCGATCCGGCACGCGACACGCGCCTGATGGCAGACTGGCAGGCACTGGGCAAACCCTGGGAGCGCGAACGCAACGCGATGCTGAAATCCGGGCAGACGGGCGATGCGTTTCTCGACGAATTCCGCTGGCTGCTGGAGGAACTGCGCGTTGCGCTGTTTGCGCAGGAGCTGAAGACCTCGTCGCCCGTTTCGGTGAAGCGTTTGCAGAAGATGTGGGATAGCAGGTTACACAAGTGAGTTGCACGGTTTCGTTCGTGAGGACAAAGGATGAATGAGGTATTTGCGGCGTTTACCAAATCGCTGCGCGATCTGACGCGGACCGAGGTGTTGTGGCAACTGCTCTGGCCGGCCTTGGCCGCGCTGGTCTTGTGGCTTGTCCTGGGGGTGGCGCTGTGGGCGGATGGCGTGGCACTGATGGCGCGCATCGTGCCCGAGCTGCCGTGGTCGGGCTGGGAATGGGTGAGTCGGTGGGCTGCGGTTTTCCTGTTGCTGGCGGCCTTGGCTGCGCTGGTCTATCTCACCGCCATTTTGCTGGTGGCCGTGTTTGCCTTGCCGCGCCTGGTCGATCTGGTGGCGGCGCGTGATTATCCGGATCTCGGACGCCATGGCGAGAACGTGTTCTGGGGTAGCCTGGCAAATACTCTGGCGGTCGGCGCGATCTTTGTTGTCGGCAGTCTGGGGACACTGCCCCTGCTGCTGATCCCTGGCGTACTGTTGGTACTGCCCTTGTTTTGGAGCAGTTGGCTGAACCAGCGTACCTTCCGCTTCGATGCGCTGGCCGAGCATGCCACGCGATCAGAAATGCGGCGACTGGTGGCCGAGAATCGCCGCCGCTTCTATATCGCCGGTCTTGGCACTGCAGCGCTGGCCTACGTGCCGCTGGTCAATCTGCTGGTGCCTGCCTTCACGGCGCTGGTTTTCGTGCATCTCGGCCTGGCGGCGCTGCGCCGTCAGCGCCAGGAGGGGGGAATAGAACTATGAAAGGCATAGGCGCCATCATCATCGGTGACGAGATCACGCGCGGCAAGCGCGAGGACAAGCATTTTCCCAGGCTCATCGAGATCCTGTCGGCGCGCGGCCTGGTGCTGGACTGGGCGCTGCATATCGGCGACGACCGCGAGCGCCTGACCGAGACCTTGCGCCGCACGCTGGCCAGCGAAGACATCGTGTTCAGCTTCGGCGGCATCGGCAACACGCCGGACGACCACACGCGGCAGGCCGCCGCAGCGGCGGCGGGCGTCGACCTGGTGCTGCATCCGGACGCCGAGCGCGAGATCAAGGCGCGCTTTGCCGAACTCAAGTTCGAACTCACCGAGATGCAGCTGGCGCTGGGCAATTTTCCCAAGGGCAGCCGCATCATCCCCAACCCCTTCAACCGCATCCCGGGCTTTTCGCTGGGCGATCATCATTTCGTGCCGGGGTTTCCGCAAATGGCCTGGCCGATGATCGAGTGGGTGCTCGACAGCTACTATTCCTGGCGCTTCAACGCCAACCCGACCGACGAGGCCGCCATCCTGGTGTGGAAGGGCAGCGAGGGCGCGCTGATTCCCCTGATGCGGCGCGTGGAAGCGGATTTTCCAGGCGTCAAGGTGTTCAGCCTGCCCTTCCTCGGTTCGAAGGACGTCCAGCGCCACATCGAACTGGGTGTGCGAGGCGAACCGGAGCGGGTTCCGCCGGCGATGGAGGCTATCCGGCGCGGGGTCGCGGAATTGGGCTACAGCTTCAGCGAGAAGTAATTCCGCCAAGCTTCGGGTTCATTTGATTTATGCTGTTGACCTTGGTCAGAGAAAAATGAGATTCCGCCATGATCGATAGCAAGGACCGCCACCTCCTCGAACGCGCCGGCCTGTTCGCCAGTGTCAGCCTGGAAAGCATCGAGCACCTGCTGGAACGCTGCCATCAACTGATTCTGGAGCGCGGCGAACATCTGATCGAAGCCGGTGCTGCCAACAATCACCTGTACGTGATTCTCGACGGCGAGCTGCGTGTCTATCTGAGCGATCGCAGCCTGCCGCCGCATGCGGTGCTCCGTGCCGGCGATTGTGTCGGCGAGATGTCGCTGCTGGACGGCCAGACGGCTTCCGCCCTGGTGCTGGCGGCAATGGAAACGCGACTCCTGGCGGTGCCGCGAGACGTGCTCTGGTCGCTGGTCGACTGCTCCCACGGCGTCGCGCGCAACCTGCTGGCGATTCTTTCCGGGCGCATGCGCGACAGCAACGAGGCGCTGGTGGCCTCGCAGAGCCAGAGCCTGGAATTCGAACAGGCAACCAGCGTCGATGCGCTGACGGGTATCCACAACCGGCGCTGGGCGCTCGAGACTTTTCCTCGCTCCCTCGTTCGTTGCGACCGGGACCACGAACCGCTCTGCCTGATCATCGCCGACATCGATCTGTTCAGGCATTTCAACGAGCGCTTCGGCCACCTCGCCGGCGATGTCGTCTTGCGTCGCATGGCCCGTCGTCTGGCTGACGGTTTGCGTCCCCAGGACCTGATTGCCCGCTACGGCGGCGAGGAATTCGTAATCCTGCTGCCGCACACGACCGTGGACGATGCCTTGCCGATTGCAGAGCGCCTGCGCGAACTGGTAGCCATCGGCAGCGGGCTGCCGACAGGCGAGGGCGTGACCCTCAGTTGCGGCGTGGCCCAGATGTTCCGCGGCGAATCGTTCGATGAACTGCTGGCCCGCGTCGATGCGGCCTTGCGGCGCGCCAAGGAAGACGGGCGCGACCGGGT
>DAIOGL010000259.1:0-4128 GCA_036745235.1 Sulfuritalea sp. | reverse complement strand
CCCGCCACGCTCGGCATGCTCGGCGGCGGCCAGCTGGGCCGCTTCTTCGTTATTGCCGCGCATGAACTCGGCTATCGGGTGGTGGTGCTCGATCCCGATGCGCAGAGTCCCGCCGGGCGCATCGCCGACCAGCATCTGGTCGCCGCCTACGACGATCCCGATGCGCTGAACCGGATGGCCGAGGCATGCGCCGCAGTGACCACCGAGTTCGAGAATGTTCCGTCCGGCAGCCTGGCCTATCTTTCGAAGTTTCTCCCGGTGAGGCCGAGCGCGGAGGCCGTTGCGATCAGCCAGAATCGCAGCGCGGAGAAGGGCTTTCTCAAGCAGCACGGTTTTCCCCACGCGCCCTACGCGGACGTGCGCAGCGAGGCCGACATCGAGCAGGCCAATGCGGGCCTGTTTCCCGGCATCCTCAAGGTGGCCCGCTTCGGCTACGACGGCAAGGGACAAATCCGGGTCCGGAGTCGCGAAGAAGCGCTGCTCGCGTTTCGCCAGATGAAGAACGAACCCTGCGTGCTGGAGCAGATGCTGGCGCTGGATTACGAAGTCTCGGTGGTCCTGTCGCGCGACGAGGCGGGTGTGGTGAAGTGCTTTCCCACCACCGAGAACAGCCACCGCCACGGCATTCTCGATGTCTCCATCGTGCCGGCGCGCACCTCGGGCTGCCTGGCAGGCAATGCGGAAGAAATCGCCGAGGGCATCGCGCAGAAAATGGGCTACGTCGGCACCCTGGCAGTCGAATTTTTCATCGTGCGCGGGCAGCTCTACGTCAATGAAATGGCGCCGCGGCCGCACAACTCGGGCCATTACAGCATCGATGCCTGCGTCACCAACCAGTTCGAGCAGCAGGTGCGGGCGCTGACCGGCCTGCCGCTGGGCGAGGCGCGCGCGCATTCGGCCGCCGTGATGGTGAACCTGCTGGGCGACCTGTGGTACCTGCAGGACCCGCACCACAGCCACGAGCCCGACTGGGCCAGGCTGCTGACCGTGCCCAATCTCAAGCTGCATCTCTACGGCAAGCACCACGCCCGGCCGGGGCGCAAGATGGGCCATTTCACCGTGATCGGCAACGATGCACAGAAGGTGCAGGAGTCGGCGCTGGCGGCACGGCGATTGATCGGCATCGGTGATGATTGATGTAGCGCGCGCGGCGGCATTGCTGCGCGCCGGCGAACTGGTCGCCTTTCCCACCGAGACCGTCTATGGCCTCGGCGCCGATGCGAGCAATCCGCGCGCCATTGCGAAGATCTTCGCCGCCAAGGGCCGGCCCGCCGATCACCCGCTGATCGTGCATCTGCCGGATGCCTCGCAGCTCGATCGCTGGGCGATCGATATTCCTGCCGTTGCCTTTGAGCTCGCCGCGGCATTCTGGCCGGGACCCCTGACGCTGATCCTCAAGCGCCATCCCTCGGTGCTCGATGCCATCACCGGCGGCCAGGATACCGTCGGCCTGCGTGTGCCTAACCACCCGCTCGCGCTGCAATTGCTGCGCGAATTCGACGGGGGCGTGGCGGCGCCCTCGGCCAACCGCTTCGGCCACGTCAGCCCGACCACCGCCGCGCATGTGCGCGAGGAACTCGGCGACGCCGTCACGATGATTCTCGACGGCGGCCCCTGCGCGGTCGGCATCGAATCCACCATTCTCGACCTCTCCTCCGGCGAGCCCCGGATCCTGCGTCCCGGCATGCTCGATGCGGAAGCCATCGGCGCCGTATTGGGTCGCGCCCCGGCATTCGGCGGCGAGCAGAACGCGCCGCGGGTTTCTGGCAGCCTCGAGGCCCACTACGCGCCAGGCACCCCGCTGCGCCTGGTCGCCGCCGCCCATCTCGCGACGACGGCAGCCCAGGCGCTCGCCGCCGGGCGACGCATCGCCGTGCTGGCCCCTGAAGCGCCCGTCCACGTCCATCAGAAAATGGTCTGGGTTGCGGCCAGCGCCGACGCCGCACAGTTCGCCCATGAGCTCTATGCCCGGCTGCGCGAACTCGACGCCCTGGGCTGCGATTTGATCCTGGTCGCCGAACCGCCCGCGACGGGAGACTGGCGTGCCATCGCCGATCGCCTGCGCCGCGCCGCGGCCGGGTCGAAATAGGGGTGAAACATTCCCGTCATCAAGGTCTAAGCATTTCCGGCAGCGACCGATAATTTTCCCGATAGCGGGTTTTCCGCGAGAAGGAGGGAACTATGGCTGCCAAGGAGCGCAATGGGCGACGCCCGGGAAAGCTTCCGCAGGATACGGAGCAGCCCGGCCGCGTCATCGGGTCCGCAGTGAATGTCGCCATCAGCCGGGGTTTCGTGGTCGGGCGGGAGGTTCTTGTCGGCCGCATTCCCGGCATCGTGGTCGGCTACAACATCGCCAGTTTCGGCCGCTTCGTCGGCAGTGCCTATCCGCTGGTGGTGCGCACGGCGCTCGGCGTGACCAAGTGCGGCATGGACGAGGTCAGCCTGGCCTGACGCCGGCCCGCAGTACTCTGCATGCCGGAGAAAGCGCTGCGCGCGCCGGCAAAGCGGAATTCCCGGCGCGCAAGGCGAGCCGGCTTCCCTAGCTCCAACACGGTTGCTATAATTCGCCCCCTCGATGGGGGTGTAGCTCAGTTGGGAGAGCGCGACGTTCGCAACGTCGAGGCCAGCGGTTCGATCCCGCTCACCTCCACCAGTAACATGTTTTAACTGTTCCAAACTAGGCCAGAAAATCCAGCAACAGCAAGGGTTTCCGGCCTTTTTCATGCCTATACGTTCCAAACCGTGCTATTGCAAGCCGCCCAAACTGGGGGTACATTTCGGGGGTATGTTCAATGCCAATGAAATGGATACCCCCAAATGGCACTCACCGACACAGCAATCCGCAAGGTCAAGCCGACGGACAAGCCTTTCAAGGTTGCCGACGAAAAGGGGCTCTTTTTGTTGATTGCCCCTTCCGGGGGCAAGCGCTGGCGGATGAAGTACCGATTCGGCGGCAAGGAAAAGCTGCTCGCTTTCGGCACGTATCCTGATGTTCCATTGATTCGGGCGCGAGAGAAGCGCGACGAGGCGCGACGGCTGTTGGCTGATGGTGTAGACCCCGGCGAAAACCGGAAGGCACAGAAGGCCGCAAAGGTGGCGCTGTCTGCGAACAGCTTTGAGCTCATCGGCCGCGAGTGGTTTGCCAAGATGAAACCCGAATGGGCGGATTCTCACGCCGACAAGATCATGGCCCGCCTGGAGCGGGATATCTTCCCCTGGCTGGGCAATCGCCCTATCGCCGAAATGACCGCCGTCGAGGTTTTGACTACGCTGAAGCGAATCAGCGAACGCGGCGCCAAGGACACGGCAAAGCGAGCGCAACAAGACTGCGGCGGCATTTTTCGCTATGCGATCCAGACCGGCCGCGCCAGCTACAACCCGATTCCCGATCTGCGCGGGGCGCTGCCGACGGCCATAGGCGGGAACTTCGCGGCGATTACCGATCCGGTCAAGGTGGGAGAACTCTTGAGGGCGATCGATGGCTTCAACGGGACATTCATCGTCAAGTGCGCCCTGCGACTGTCGCCGTTTCTTTTCGTGCGCCCTGGCGAACTCAGGCAAGCAAAGTGGGCTGACTTCGACCTGGACAAAGCCGAGTGGAAATTCCTGGTGAGCAAGATCAAGAAAACCGAAGAACCGAAGCTTCACCTTGTGCCGCTCGCATCTCAGGCCGTGGCGATCCTGCGCGAACTTCACGCCCAGACGGGACACGGCGATTTTGTTTTCCCTGGGGCACGCAGCAACGGTCGGGCAATGAGCGAAGCGGCTGTAAATGCGGCTTTGCGGCGCATGGGCTACGACACCAAGACCGAGATTACCGGGCATGGCTTCAGGGCGATGGCGAGGACAATTCTGCACGAGGTGCTTGGAGTTTCGCCGGAGGTCATCGAGCACCAGTTGGCGCACAAGGTGCCCGACATTCTCGGCACGTCATACAACAGGACGAAGTTCTTGCCGGCGCGCAAGGCGATGATGCGGCAATGGGCGGATTACCTAGACAAGATCAAGGCCGGCGCCGAAGTGATACCGCTGCACGGGCACGCGGCATAAATGCGGCCACTTGCAAAGCCGCTACTATCAAGGCTTTCGGAGGCTTTCCCACTTGACCGCCAAAACCAGCCCGAAAGC
>DAIOGL010000258.1:1803-4135 GCA_036745235.1 Sulfuritalea sp. | reverse complement strand
CAATGCGCCGGCCGCCTTCATCAGCCTGCTCAAGGGCGGCAACTTCGGCAAACAACTGGTAAAGCTATGAGCGACAAGTTCACCGGCACGCGCCCCATCACCGAGCAGGACGCCTTCGACACCGCCAGCCTCGCGGCATGGATGCGGACGCACGTCGAGGGCTTCGCCGGCGAGCTGCAGGTCGAGAAGTTCAAGGGCGGCCAGTCCAACCCGACCTTCCTCCTGCGCGATGCCAAACGCAAGTACGTGCTGCGCCGCAAGCCGCCCGGCAAGCTGCTGCCCAGCGCCCACGCCGTCGATCGCGAATACAAGGTGATCTCCGGCCTGGCCGGCACCGGCGTGCCGGTGCCGCGCACCTTCGCCCTGTGCGAGGACGACGGCGTGATCGGCACCATGTTCTACATCATGGACTGCGTCGACGGCCGCATCATGTGGGACCCTTCCCTGCCCGGCATGACGCCGGCGCAGCGCGGCGCGATCTTCGACGAGATGAACCGCGTCATCGCCGCCCTGCACAAGGTCGATTACACCGCCGTCGGCCTCGCCGATTACGGCAAGCCCGACAAGTACCTCGAACGCCAGGTGGCGCGCTGGAGCAAGCAGTACCGCGCCTCGGAAACCGAAAAGATCGAAGCGATGGACAAGCTGATCGACTGGCTGCCGCAGAACATTCCGCCCGGCGAGGAAACCAGCATCGTGCATGGCGACTTCCGCCTCGACAACACGGTGTTCCATCCCACCGAGCCGCGCATGCTCGCCGTGCTCGACTGGGAGCTGTCGACCCTCGGCCATCCGCTGGCCGACTTCGCCTACCACTGCATGACCTGGCGCCTGTCGCCCGGCCAGTTCCGCGGCCTCTCCGGTTACGACCTGGCAGCGCTGGGCATTCCCTCCGAATCCGATTACGTCGCCACCTACTGCAAGCGCACCGGCCGCGCGCCGATTCCGCCGAAGGAATGGGAGTACTACATGGCCTTCAACATGTTCCGCCTGGCCGGCATCCTGCAGGGCATCATGGCGCGCGCCCTGCAGGGCAACGCGTCGAGCGCGGAAGCGATCGAAACCGGCAAGCGCGCCCGGCCGCTGGCCGAAGAAGCCTGGCGCCAGGTCGAACGCCTGCTCGCAAGCAACTAAACACCACCACTCAAGGACACACCATGGATTTCGATTACTCCCCCAAGGTCAAGGACCTGCAGAAGCGCCTCAACGCCTTCATGGACGAACACATCTATCCGAACGAGGATGTGTTCCACCATGAGGTCGAAGCCAACCGCGCCAAGGGCAACCCCTGGGTGCCGACCGTGGTCATGGAGCAGCTCAAGGAGAAGGCCCGCGCCGCCGGGCTGTGGAACCTCTTCCTGCCGCAGTCCGAGCGCGGCGCCGGGCTGACCAACCTCGAATACGCGCCCTTGTGCGAAATCATGGGCCGCTCGCACATCGCGCCGGAAGCCTTCAACTGCTCGGCGCCCGACACCGGCAACATGGAGACCATCGAGCGCTACGGCAACGACGCACAGCGCAACGAATGGCTGATGCCGCTGCTCGAAGGCAAGATCCGCTCCGGCTTCGCCATGACCGAGCCGGCCGTGGCGTCCTCCGATGCCACCAACATCGAGGCGCGCATCGTCCGTGACGGCGATCACTACGTGATCAACGGCCGCAAGTGGTGGACCTCCGGCGCGCCCGATCCGCGCTGCAAGATCCTCATCTTCATGGGCAAGACCGATCCCGACAATCCCAGCCGGCACAACCAGCAGTCGATGATCCTGGTGCCGATGGAGACGCCCGGAGTCACCCGCGTGCGCGCGCTCAGCGTGTTCGGCTACGACCATGCGCCGCACGGCCACGGCGAAGTCGATTTCAAGGACGTGCGCGTACCCGTTTCCAACATCCTGCTCGGCGAAGGGCGCGGTTTCGAAATCGCCCAGGGCCGCCTCGGCCCGGGCCGCATCCACCACTGCATGCGCCTGATCGGGCTGGCCGAGCGCGCGCTGGAACTGATGTGCAAGCGCGCGCTGAAGCGCGTCGCCTTCCACAAGCCGATTGCCGACCAGGGCGTGACGCGCGAGCGCATCGCCGAGGCGCGCATCATGATCGACCAGGCGCGCTTCCTGACGCTGAACGCGGCGTGGAAGATGGACACCGCCGGCAACAAGGTGGCCAAGCAGGAAATCGCCATGATCAAGGTCGCCGCGCCGAACATGGCGCTGCAGGTCATCGACTGGGCGATGCAGGCGCATGGCGGCGCCGGCGTTTCCGACGACTTCCCGCTCGCCGCGGCCTACGCCCAGGCGCGCACGCTGCGCTTCGCCGACGGCCCCGACGAGGTGCA
>DAIOGL010000258.1:0-1703 GCA_036745235.1 Sulfuritalea sp. | reverse complement strand
ATGTCCGACCGTCATTTCGCGTTCTGGCCCAAGGGCCTGCCGCGCCACATGAGCGTCCCCGAGACCGACCTGTTCTACAACGTCGAGGTGTCGGCGAAGCGTTTCCCGAACAAGCCCTATCTGGTGTTCTACGACACCAAGATCACCTTCGCGGAATTCAAGGACGAGGCCGAACGCATCGCCGGCTGGCTCGAGAAGCAGGGCGTGAAGAAGGGCGACCGCGTGCTGCTCTACATGCAGAACAGCCCGCAGTTCGTGCTGGCCTACTACGGCATCCTGCGCGCCAATGCCGTGGTGGTGCCGGTCAATCCGATGAACATGACCAACGAGCTGCGCCACTACGTCAGGGACAGCGGCGCCACGGTGGCCATCGTCGCGCAGGACATCTACCCGCAGATGAAGCCGCTGCTCGGATCGGGCGAAGGCCAGGGCCTGCAGCGCATCCTCGTCGCGGCCTACGCCGACTACCTGAAGGCCGAGACCGATCTCAAGGTGCCCGACTTCGTCAAGGCGCCGCGCCAGGCCCTCACTGATGCCGGCGTCGCGCTGTGGTCCGATGCGCTGGCGCAGAAACTCCAACCCGGCCCGGTCACGGTCGGCCCCGACGACCTCTGCGTGATGCCCTACACCTCGGGCACCACCGGCCATCCCAAGGGCTGCATGCACACGCACCGCACCACCATGCATACCCAGATGGCCGGCTACCAGTGGTTCGGCATCCAGCAGGATGCGGTGTATCTCGCGGTGCTGCCCTTCTTCCATGTCACCGGCATGCAGGGCAGCATGAGCGGCCCGCTGCAGGCCGGTTCCACCGTGGTCCTGCTGCCGCGCTGGGACCGCGACGCCGCAGCGCAGTGCATCGCGCGCTACGGCGTGACGTCCTGGACCGCGATCCCGACCATGGTGATCGACTTCCTGATGAATCCGAAGCTCGGCGAGTACGACCTGTCGTCGATCAGCCGCATGAGCGGCGGCGGCGCCGCGATGCCGGAGGCCATCGCGCAGAAGCTGCTCGACATGGGCATCACCTACGTCGAAGGCTACGGCCTGTCGGAGACCATCGCGCCCTCGCACATCAACCCGCCCGACCGGCCCAAGAAGCAGTGCCTCGGCATCCCGATCTTCGACGTCGAATCGATGGTGGTCGATCCGAACACCTTCGAGGAACTGCCGGCCGGCGAGGTCGGCGAGATCGTCACGCGCGGCCCGCAGGTGTTCATCGGCTACTGGAACAACCCCGAGGCGACGGCCAACGTCTTCATCGACATCGGCGGCAAGCGCTGGTTTCGCACCGGCGACCTCGGCCGCGTCGACGAGGACGGCTACTTCTTCATGGTCGACCGCCTCAAGCGCATGATCAACGCCTCCGGCTTCAAGGTCTGGCCGGCCGAGGTCGAGGCGCTGATGTACGAGCACCCCGCGATCCAGGAAGCCTGCGTCATCGGTGCCAAGGACGCGCACCGCGGCGAGACCGTCAAGGCCATCGTGGTGATCAAGGAAGCCCAGCGCGGCAAGGTCAGCGAGCAGGACATCATCGACTGGGCGCGGCAGAACATGGCCGCCTACAAATCGCCGCGCATCGTCGAATTCGTCGATACCCTGCCCAAGTCCGCCACCGGCAAAGTCATGTGGCGCGCGCTGCAGGAAAAGGAAGCCGCCGGGACCTGATGGCCCCGCGCGACGCCCGCCGC
This sequence comes from Sulfuritalea sp., assembly GCA_036745235.1. Taxonomy (GTDB): domain Bacteria; phylum Pseudomonadota; class Gammaproteobacteria; order Burkholderiales; family Rhodocyclaceae; genus Sulfuritalea. The sequence goes on along the minus strand of DAIOGL010000258.1, from coordinate 12 downwards.
CGTCGCGCCCGC
>DAIOGL010000257.1:0-4157 GCA_036745235.1 Sulfuritalea sp. | reverse complement strand
CTCGCTGGCCGAATCCACGCCAGAGACGCAGTTGAACATGGTCGATTTGCCCGCACCGTTCGGACCGATCAACGCCATCACTTCACCCGCCTCGACGGTGAGGCTCATGTTGTTGTTTGCGACCAGGCCGCCGAAGCGCTTGACGACATTTCTTACTTCGAGCAAGGCTTGGCCGGATTCGGGGAGCGACTTTTTCGGCAGCGCCTCGCCCTGCGGCACTTCGCGCCTTGCCTCGCGTTGCGGCATGAAGCGTGTCAGGATCGGCCAGAGGCCATCGCGCGCTCGCTGCAGGACGAAAATCATCATGACGCCGAAGACGATGACCTCGAAGTTGCCCGAAGCACCCAGCAGTTTGGGCAGCCAGTCCTGCAGCCACTGCTTGAGTATCGTAATGACGCCCGCGCCGAGCAAAGCGCCCCATACGTGCGCGGCCCCGCCCACCACCGCCATGAACAGATACTCGATGCCGATGCCCAAGCCGAACGGCGTCGGATTGACGAAGCGCTGCAGGTGTGCGTACAACCAGCCCGAAATACAGGCGAACAAGGCAGCGATCAGGAAGATCACGATCTTGGACCGGGCCGTATCGACACCCATGGCCTCGGCCATTACGACGCCTCCCTTGAGTGCGCGGATGGCACGACCCTCGCGCGAATCGAGCAGGTTTTGCGTAAGCCAGACGGCACCGAGCACCACGGCCCAGATCACATAATAGAATTTTCGGCCGTCTTTCAGTTCGAGCCCAAACAAGGAAAGGGCCGGAATGCCGGACATACCCGTATGCCCGCCGAGAAACTCAAGATTGCCGAACAGGAAGTAAAGGCTGATGCCCCACGCGATCGTGCCGAGAGGCAGGTAATGCCCGGAAAGTCGCAGGGTCAGCAAACCCAGCACAAAGGCCACCAGGGCCGTAACCACGAGGCCAACCAGCAACCCGATCCAGGGCGAACCGCCTAGAGGAACGAGCCAGTCCGGAAGGCCCTGAGCAGTCGATAGATAGGCGGAGGTGTACGCACCAAGCCCGACGAAGGCGGCCTGCCCGAAAGAAGTCAGGCCACCCACCCCGGTGAGCAGTACCAGACCCAGCGCGACCAGCGCATAGAGTCCGATGTAATTCAGCAGCGTAACGTGAAACTCGGATACCGCCAGAGGTGCGATCAGGAGCAGGCCAAGAAATCCGGCAAGCAGGAGGCGTGGCGGCATTATTCGTCCTCCTCGACATGACGCGTCGTCAGCGAACGCCAGACGAGAACGGGAATGATCAGGGTGAACACGATCACTTCCTTGAAGGCTGAGGCCCAGAAAGACGAAAAGGATTCCAGCAAGCCGACCAGGACTGCGCCCGCTGCGGCAATCGGATAGCTGGCGAGCCCGCCGACAATCGCGCCGACGAAACCCTTGAGCCCGATAAGGAAGCCTGTATCGTAATAAACCGTCGTGATCGGAGCGATCAGAACTCCGGAAAAGGCACCGATCAGGGCAGCCAGCATGAACGAGAGCTTTCCCGCCATCACCGTCGAGATGCCCATCAGGCGCGCCCCTGTTCGATTCATCGCGGTTGCGCGCAAGGCCTTGCCATAAATCGTGCGCTCGAAAAATACAGCCAGCACCACAATCAGAAGCAGGCTGGCGCCGACCACCCATAGCGTCTGGCCGGACACCGTCACGACACCCCAATCAAAGCTCGCATCGGAAAAAGCCGGGGTGCGAGAACCTTCGGCACCGAAGAACAGCAAACCCAACCCCACCAATGCCAGATGTACAGCCACAGCAACGATCAACAGCACCAGCACGCTGGCCTCGGCCAGCGGTTGGAAGGCGAGACGATACAGCATGGGGCCTAGCGGTACTACCAGCGCCAGCACAAGAACGATTTGAGCCAGCAGCGGAAGCTCGTTAGGCTTCAAAAGGAACACCACCGCAGCCGCTGCCGCCGGATAAACCAGGTTCCAGCCTACGATGCGCGGAATCTTCCTGCGCAGGCCGGAGCGCAGCGCGAGGCTTATGTCGACCAGCGCCACCAACACCCCGGCACCGATCAGCAACCAGAGCGTTCCGGGCGTCTTCCCCGCCTGAAAACTGGCAAGGGTCAAGGCGCCGAATGCCACGAACTCACCCTGCGGAATGAAGATAACGCGAGTGACCGCAAATACGAGTACCAGCGCCAATGACAGCAGCGCATAGATCGCGCCGTTGGTAATGCCGTCCTGCCCCAGCAGGAGTGCAATTTGCAGATCCATTAATCAATTCTCAAGTGAACTCGGGGCACCTCTCGAGCACCCCCAGCGTCAAGCCCAGCTCCCGGCAAACCGACCCTGAATCTTCCTTGAGCCAGCACGGGCAGGAAGCAAGATCCCGCCCGGCTTTCATCTCTCAACGGGTCATCAAGCGCGATGGCTACTTGTCGAGCTTCCAGGCTCCGTTTTCGATCCGCACCATCACCCGAGCGCGCTGATCGAAACCGAGATGGTCATTGGGCGACATATTGAACACGCCATGCACACCAACGAGATTCTTGGTGCCCTCAAGCGCATCGCGCAAAGCCGCGCGGAACTCCTTGGTCCCCGGCTGCGCCTTCTTCAATGCGGTTGGCACCGCATTCTGCAACAGCAGTCCCGAGTCCCATGCATGCCCGCCAAAGGTCGAGATGCTGCCCTTGCCGTACGCTGCCTCGTACTTCGCGATATACGCGAGGGACGACTTCTTGATCGGGTTGCTGTCCGGCAATTGCGCAGCCACCAGAATCGGCCCGGCGGGAAGGAAGGTTCCCTCCACGTTCTTGCCGCCGACGCGCAGAAAATCATTGTTGGCGATGCCATGAGTCTGATAGTACTTGCCCGCAAAGCCGCGCTCCTTGAGCGTCACCTGCGGCAAGGCCGCCGGCGTGCCTGAACCGGCGATCAACACGGCATCGGGCTTGGCCGCCATAATCTTCAGCACCTGACCGGTCACCGAAGTATCGGCACGGCTGTAACGCTCGTTGGCCACGATCTTGAGCTTGTAGGTGTCCGCAAACTTGATGAATTCCTGGTACCAGCCTTCGCCGTAGGCATCATTGAAACCGATGAAAGCCACCGTTTTCACGCCCTGACTCGCCATGTGGGCAGCGATCGCGGTCGCCATCTGCTGGTCGTTCTGCGGCGTCTTGAACACCCATTTGGTCTTGGGATTCGCGGGATCGACAATCCGCGCCGATGCCGCCATCGAAATCGTGGGCGTTTCCGCTTCGGCCACGACGTCGATCATCGCCAGCGAATTGGGAGTAATGGTCGACCCGATAATTACGTCGACCCTGTTTTCCGAAATCAGCTTGCGCACGTTCTTGACCGCCGTTGTGGTGTCGGACGCATCATCGAGAACGATGTAATTTACCTTCTGGCCGCCTATGGTGGTGGGCAGCAAGGCGATGGTGTTTTTCTCCGGAATGCCGAGCGAGGCTGCCGGGCCGGTCGCCGACAGGGTGACGCCGACCGTGATGTCGGCATATGCCGCGAACGCGGTGCAGGCCACCGCTACCGCGACCGCAAGTTTTCCAAGTTTCATTTGAGAATTTCCTCCAGATTTATGTTTCTATAAGTATACAGTATACGTCGCGACGATCACGCACTGACATTGGCAGTAACGACATGTCGTTCTTGTTCCCGAAGATAGCGGATACAAAGTTCCGGATACTACAGCTAACAGGCCCTGCCATCCAGCCATCAGCCTGCCTGCGGCGCCCGGATCGAGTTCGGCTCAGCCAAATGTGTCATACCCCAGGCGGGCAATCAATAGTGACGCCACAACCACGAAGACCCAGCGCACGAAGCCGCTGCCATGGCGCAAGGCGAGTCGCGAGCCAAGAACCGCACCACCTATATTGAATACTGCCATTGCGAGGCCCGTGACCCAAAGCACGTGTCCGCTCGGCACAAAATAAGCAAGCGCTGCGGCGTTGGTGGAGAAATTCACCACCTTGGCGGCGCTCGACGCGTGCAGGAAATCGAGCCTGAAGAAACGCACGAAGGCGAAAATCATGAAACTACCCGCTCCGGGGCCGAAGAACCCATCGTAGAACCCCAGCACGCCGCCAGCCAGCAATGCCAGGCGCCTTTCGACCCCACCCGTCAGGCGCTCGCCGGATACCGCGCCGAAATCGGGTCTGGCCACCGTATAGA
>DAIOGL010000256.1:0-4166 GCA_036745235.1 Sulfuritalea sp. | reverse complement strand
TGCCGCCTGTCACGAGGCCGGCCACGACGAGGTCGATGAACAGGTAGAGGTTCATCTGTGGATTATGTGGGAGGAAGCTGTGTGCCGCACCGCGCCCGGACTCGATCGAGCCGGGCGCAGCGGGTCATGCGGAAATGACGTTGGAATCCTTCGGGTGCGATGTCCGGATCAGTTCCAGGTCTTCGGCACGACGGCCTTGGCGGTGGCACGCGCCGGCGGCCAGACGATTTCGAACTCGCCGTTCTGCCACTGCCCGACCATGCCGGGGACGCCGACTTCCTCGGTGCCGTTGAACTTCATCTTGCCCAGCACGGTGTCGAACTCGGTCTTCGCGATGTGGTCGCGCATCGCCTTGCGGTCGAGGCCGACCTTCTCCACCGTCTGCTGGATGATTTCCAGCGCGGCATAGGCGTGGGCACTGGCCCAGCGGTCCGGTTCGCGCTTGTTTAGCGCGACGTGGGCGTCGAAGTAGGCCTTCGCTGCCTTGCTCATCTTCGGGTTCCACGAGCCCATGCCCATCACGCCTTCGGAAGCCTTGCCCATGCGGTCGCGGTAGATCGGAAAGGCGGTGCCGACGGCGGTGTAGAAGATCTTCGGCGCAAAGCCGATTTCCTTCGACTGGCCGGTGATCAGGAAGTTGTCCGGCGGGTAGGTGATGCCGATGAAGGCGTCGGGATTGTGGGCCTTCATGCCCTTGAGCATGGTCGACAAATCCTTGACGCCGAGCGGGTAGCTCTTCTTGTCCAGCACCTTGATGCCCTTCGCCTGAAGCGCGGGTTCCAGCGCGCCGATGTTCTCGAGGCCGAACAGGTCGTCCATGTAGGCCACGGTGACCGTCTTGACGCCGTTGGCGGCGAGCATGTCGACCAGCGCGTTCATCATCGGCTTCGGCTGCTGCAGGGTGACGAAGTAGTAGGGCAGCTTCATGTCCACCAGCTTCTGCGACAGGGCGGTGGGGGCGACCATCGGATAGCCGTGCTTGTTGGCGACGGGCGCCACGGCGAAGTTGGCGCCGGTGCCCCAGGGCGGCAGGACGATATCGACCTTGTCCGTGGTCATGAACTTCTCGTAGCTGCGCACGATGGTTTCCATGTCGCTGCGGTCGTCCACGCCGATCAGTTCGATCTTGCGTTTCTTGCCCTGCACGTTGAGGCCGCCGGCGGCGTTGACCTGGTCGGCCCACAACAGGTAGTTGGGTTCCTGCGTGGTCTGGGCGCCGGGCGCGAAGGGACCGGAGCGCGATTGCGTGTAGGCGACCTTGATGGTCGGCTCGTCGGCCAGCGCAAGGCCGGCCGGCAGCGCCAGCAGGCCGGCGAGCGCGAGGGCCGCCTTCAGGCTGGTGCGTTTCGAAATGCTTTTCTTCTGCATGATGTCTCCTCTTGTTGGAATAGTTCTAGAACGGATAGCGCGGCGCACTGTCCTTGATGGTGACCCACTGCCACTGCGTGAATTCTTCCCAGTTGGCCGGCCCGCCGTGGCGCCCGCCGTTGCCCGATGCGCCGCGCCCGCCGAAGGGGATGTGCGGCTCGTCGGCTACCGTCTGGTCGTTGATGTGCAAGAGGCCGGTCGGAATGCGATTGCCCAGCGCCATGGCACGACCGACCGAGGCGCTGATGACGCCGAGCGAGAGGCCGTACTCGGTGCTGTTGGCCAGCTCGACGGCTTCGTCCTCGGTCCTGAAGGTGACGATCGATGCCACCGGTCCGAACACTTCCTCGTCGAAGCAGCGCATGCCGGGCTTCACACCGGTGAGCACCGTCGGCTTGTAGAAGTTGCCTTCGAAGGTGCCGCCGGCGGCGAGATGCGCGCCCTGCTTGACGCTGTCCTGGACGATGGCATGGACGCGGTCGCGCTGGCGTTCGTTGATCAGGGGTCCCAGCGCGACCTGCTGCGTCGCCGGGTCGCCGACCGGCAGATGGGTCGCCTTGCCGACGAGCTGCTCGGTGACTTTTGCGGCGATCTTCTCGTGCACCAGGATCACGCCGGTGGTCATGCAGATCTGGCCCTGGTGCAGGTAGGCGCCCCAGGCAGCACACGACGCGGCGAGGTCGACATCGGCATCGTCGAGGATGACCAGTCGGTTCTTGCCGCCGAGCTCGAGCGTGACTTTCTTCAGGTGCTTGCCGGCGAGTTCGCCGACGCTGCGGCCGGCCGCGGTGGAACCGGTGAAGGAGATCATCGCGATGTTGGGATCGGCGCACATCGCCTGGCCGACGTCGGCGCCGCCCGGCAGGACCTGCAGGCAATCCTTGGGCAGGCCGGCCTCTTCGAGCACGCGCGCGATCAGGTAGCCGCCGGTGATCGGGGTGTTCGGATCGGGCTTCAGCACCACGGTGTTGCCGACGGCGAGCGCCGGGGCGACGGCGCGGATGGAGAGGATCAGCGGGAAATTGAAGGGCGAGATGACGCCGACCACGCCGTGCGGCGTGCGGCGCGCCATGCTGATGCGGCCGCCGTCGCTGGGCAGCATCAGGCCGCTGGGCTGGGTGACCATGCCGGCGGCCTCGTTGAGGATGCCCACCGCCATGTGCAGCTCGACGCCGGCCTTGGGCGGGATGCAGCCGGTCTCGCGCACGATCCACTGCGTCATGCCTTCGGTTTCGCGCTCGATGATCGTGGCGGCCTTGCGGAAGATCGCGGCGCGCTGCTCGTAGGGCAACGCGACCCAGGCCGACTGCGCGGCCCTGGCGCGCCTGGCGGCTTCGGTGACGTCGGCCGGGCTGGCCATGCCGACACGGGTCAATACCGCGCCGGTAGCCGGCTCGGGGATTTCGCGCGCGGTGGCGGCGGCGTTCCAGCCGCCGAGGAACAGTTTGCCGTTCCAGATGCCGGTGTTCAGGAAGGGTATGTCGTTGGCGCCCATGGGGGTCTCCTCTGTTCTGATCCTGTTGTGGATGGCAGCACGTCACGGAACAATCGGGTCGGGGTCCGGGGTGACGTCAAGGCACAGAGTAAGGCGGCAACCGGAGGACTGCTCAACCGACAGGGAACGGCGACTTGTCCAGCAGGGAACTACCCATTACGACGCTGTGGCTGTCCGCCGGGCGTTTGCGCACTCCCGATTTGCGTGCTATGTTGTTGAACTATAAACAATCGGCTGGTGAAACATTAAGCCGGATGGAGGAGAGCGATCATGGGCGCCTTGGAAACGATTTCCACGGAACAGGTCAGGCCGCAGGAGCGGGCTGCGTTCTGGACCGAACTGCTGTGGAAGCAGCTCGGGCGCCTGCGCTCGGAGACTTTCAGCGACGAGACATTTCGCGGCCGCATGGTGCACGGCGAAGTCGGCAGCGTGAAGATGTGCCGCCTTTCCGCCAGCCGGCACCGCGTGGTGCGCAGCCCCGACCTGATCCGGCAGGATGACCGCGGCTTTCTCAAGCTGGTGGTGCAGCTCGAGGGCAGCACCTGGTTCGAGCAGAACGGCCGCAAGACCCTGCTGGCGCCGGGCGAGTGGAGCATCTACGACACCATGAAGGCCTACAGCGTGTCGAACACCAGCCCGATCGAACAGCTGGTGCTGCTGGTGCCGCGCGAGAAGGTGCTGACGGGAAGCATGAAGGCCGATGACCTGATGGTGCAGCGCTATTCGGCGCGCGCCGGCATCGGCCGCCTGGCCTGCGATTTGATGGGCGCCGCCTTCGACGAAATTCCCGGCAGCACGCCGCAGTCGGCGGAAGCGATCGGCGATGCAATCACCGAGTTGTTGCGGCATTCGCTGCTGGAGCGTTCGGGGATGCCGACTGCGCTGTCGCACAAGGAGGGCATGCGGGACCGCATCAAGGCCTACATCGAACGCAACCTGCGCGACCCCGGCCTGTCGATCGACCAGATCGCCGACGCCTTCCAGTGCAGCAAGCGCAACTTGCACAAGGCGTTCAGCCACGATGGCGCGACAATCAGCGACCATATCTGGCGACTCCGGCTGGAACGCTGCCGCAGCGATCTGGTGTCGCCGTCGTGCGCCTGGAAGTCGATCACCGAGATCGCGTTTTCCTGGGGCTTCAACAGCTCGACGCACTTCAGCAAGGCATTCAAGGACGCCTTCGGGATGCCGCCGAGGCTCTATCGCATGACGGAAGGTAGAAGCGACAACCTTCCGGCGTTTCCTGCGGGGCAGATTGCAGACGCCGGCCTGACGTCGCCGGTCGCGGGATCGATCCTGCGCA
>DAIOGL010000255.1:0-4175 GCA_036745235.1 Sulfuritalea sp. | reverse complement strand
ATGGTTTGCAGGGGTGCCAGGCCGCGTCTGACCGCGGCCCAGCCGAGCAGGCCGGCCAGCGTCGCCGCAATCGTGACGAACAGCCACAAGGTGCGGCGGAAGGAGGCCATGAAATGCTCATGGTGCGTGATGTCGACCGCCACCGCGACCAGTACCGGCGGCCAGCCGGGAATCGCCGTCGGCAGCAGCGCGGAAATGCCGCGCCTCGGTTGTGTGCCGGAGGGTTCCTGCACGTGCCAGACCAGCGGCTGCGGCGGGTTCGTCACCGCAGCGCGCGCCAGCAGTGCGGGCGGAAAGACTGCGCCGGCCGTGGCAAACAAGTTCTGTTCCGCAGCGCTGCGCACGACGATGGCAAGATCGTGATGGCCGACCAATGCATCCTCGAGTTGCACCGGCAGGACATCGAGTGCCGCCGGCGTATGGATCTTTTCCAGCAGGTGGCCGGCCAGATGCAGTTTGCCGGTCATCAGATCCATGTCCTGTTCGACGAAGTGCTGCTCCACGGTATTGCCGATCAGCAGGCCCAGTGCCAGCAGCACTGCGGTCGAAGCCGTGGCGAACAACAGGGTCAGACGCAGCGTGATCGACTGTCCGCGACGCGTCATCCGGCGTCGTCCTCCAGCACATAGCCCATGCCGCGCACGGTGCGGATGAGTTTCGGCTCGAAGCCGTCGTCCATTTTTGCGCGCAGGCGGCGCACGGCCACTTCGATGACATTGGTGTCGGAATCGAAGTTCATGTCCCATATCTGCGAGGCGATCAGGGAGCGCGGCAGCACTTCGCCGCGATGCCGCAGCAGCAGTTCGAGCAGGGCGAATTCCTTGGCCGTCAGGTCGATGCGGCGGCCGCCGCGCGTGACCCGGCGCCGCAGCAGATCGAGTTCGAGGTCGGCAGCGCGCATCTGCTCCGCATCCTTGCTGCGGCTGCCGCGGCGAAGCAGGGTCCGCACCCGCGCCAGGAGTTCGGCGAAGGCGAAGGGTTTCACCAGGTAGTCGTCGGCGCCCAGTTCGAGGCCCTTGACGCGGTCCTCGACCTGGTCGCGCGCGGTGAGGAACAGCACCGGCATCTCGCGTCCGGCGCGACGCATGCCGGCAAGCACCTGCCACCCGTCCAGCTTCGGCAACATCACGTCGAGAATCGCCAGGTCATAATCGCCGGTCTCGCCCAGGTGCAGGCCATCGACGCCGTCGCGCGCCAGATCGACGACGAAACCGGCCTCGACCAGTCCCTGCCTGAGGTAGTCGCCTGTCTTCGGCTCGTCTTCAACCACCAGAATCTTCATTTCATTTTCCGCTCATGCCGTGCCGCGATTGTGCGCTTGCGGCTTCGCTCTCCGGCAAAGATTACCGAAATGTAATGCGGGCGTCAGCTTGCCGTGGGGAAGCCGCTTGCAGAATGAACTTGACCCTCCGCAAAAGGAAGCACTGCCATGAAGCCACTTCGCATCGCCCTTGCCCTCGTCCTCATCTCGACGTCTGCGGCATTTGCCCAGGGCGCGCCCAAGGTCGAAGTTTTCAAGAACGCCAGCTGCGGATGCTGCGGCGGCTGGGTCGACCACATGCGCCAGAATGGATTCGAGGTCACTACCCATGATGTCGACGACGTTCCTGCGACACGCAAAAAGCTCGGCATGCCCGATCGGCTGGGCTCCTGCCACAGCGCCAAAGTCGCCGGCTATGTGATCGAAGGCCATGTGCCGGCCGCCGACATCCGCCGCCTGCTCAAGGAAAAGCCGAAAGCGATCGGACTTGCCGTGCCCGGAATGGTCCCCAGTTCGCCCGGCATGGACGGTCCGAAGACCGCCTATGACACGCTGCTGGTCAAGCGCGACGGATCAACCCACATCTTTGCCAGCCACTAAAGGAGGAATTTCCGTGAAGCAAAGCCTGATCCTTTTCGCAGCCGCAGGCATGTTCGGGTTGGCGAGCCCAACTCTGCTCGCTCATACCGATGAATACCTGGATACCCTGAAGGCGCCGAATGGCGGGCAGTTGCGCATGTCCGGCATCTATCACTTCGAACTGGTGGTGGCGAAGGACAACACCGACGCCAAGGAAAGCCCGGTGGTCGTGTACGTGACCGACCATGCCGGGATCAAGATTCCAACAGTCGGCGCTGGCGGCACGGCGACCATGGTCGCCGGCAAGCGGCAGGCCAGCGTCAAGCTCGTTCCCGACGGCGACAACCGCCTTAAGGGGGTCGTCAGGTACGCCTCGACGCCGGACATGAAGGTGGTGGTTTCGATCACTCTGGCGGACAAGACTGCCAGGCAGGCGCGCTTTACTCCGCTCGCCGTGGCGAAGGATGCACATATGGAGCATAAGCATTGAGTCGCAGCGGTCATGCAGTGGCGTCTGCAACGAGGACTTGAGAGCTTGCCCAACGGGGAACGTACAGACTCCGCCTTGCCCGGCGGGGCGTGGGCGGTATCATGCGCAAGCGTGGTACCGACAGGCAAAGGCAGGGGCGGAGATGGACTGCGCATCCGCCATGGCCCCGGTGTCGCGCGGGCAAAGCAGGATCTATTTACGTCAACGATGGATGAAGGAGGTATTACAAATGAATCGCTACGCATTTGTCGCGCTCTGCGCACTGCTCCCCGCTGCGCCGGCAGTTGCTGCGCCCGAGCAGGTACCGCAGGTCGACGGCGTCATCAGGAAGCTGGATCAGGCCTCCGGCACCGTCACCATCACGCACGGAGAGTTGCCGAATCTCGGCATGGGCCCCATGACCATGAGTTTCAAGGCCAAACCTCCATCCATGCTGAAGAAGTGGAAGGAAGGCGACAAGATTCGATTCCGCGCGGTGGAGGCCAAGGGCGTGCTGACCGTCATCAGCATCGAAGCCGCGAAGTAGGGAAATGACTCCCCGTCTTGCGCGGCTGGCAGCGGTGCTCGCCTTCGCCGCCGCCAACGCCTGGGCCCAGCCCCCCGAGCAACTGATCGGCGGGCAGGTCGAGAGCCTGCTGGAATTCGCCCGCAGCCGCCATCCCGAGTTCGCCGCGCTGCGCGCCGAGGCCAATGCGGCGGCGGCGCGGATCGAGCCGGCCGGTGCGTTGCCCGATCCGATGCTGCGCACCGAGTTGCGCGACGTCACCAACGAAGGCATGGACGCCAGCGGCAACCTGCTGCCGCCGCGGATCGGCAGTGCACGCTACACCTTCAGCCAGGCGCTGCCCTGGTTCGGCAAGCGCGACCTGCGCCGCGAGGTGGCCGGCGCCGCGGCCGACGAGGCGCAGGCGAGGGCGCGCGCCGGCTGGATCGATCTGGCCACCCGTATCAAGCTGACCTACGCCCAGCATCACGTGCATCTGATCAGCATCCGCTATGCCCAGGAGAATCTCGACCTGATGCGGCGTGTCGCCGAGATCGCGCGCACCCGCTACGCCAGCGGCTTCGGCGGTCAGCAAGATGCCTTGCGCGCGCAGTCCGAGATCATCGCCATGGAGACCGATCTGGTCATGCTCGAAGGCGAGAGCGCCCAGGCCAGCGCACGCATGCGCGCTTTGCTCGGGCGCCCCGAAAACGTCAAGCTGCGCCCGCCGGAGAGGCTGCGCCCGCTGCCGCCGGTGGCGAAACTGGATATGGCGGCGCTCGAGGCAAGGCTGCGCGCCAACAATCCGCAACTCGCCGCCGACGACGCGCGCGTCGTCGGTGCCGAGAAGGGGCGCGACCTGGTCGAGCGCAACCGTTATCCCGATGTGAACCTCGGTATTTCCCCGACCCAGACCCGCAACCGGGTCAGCGAATGGGAGCTGATGTTCGAGATCAACATTCCCCTGCAGCGCGACAGCCGCCGCGCGCAGGAGCGCGAGGCCGAGTTGAATCTGGAAGCGGCACGCCTGCGCCGCCAGGGCAACCTCAACCAGACGCTGGCCGAACTCAGCGAAAGCGTAGCCGGCCTCGAGGTTGCGCACAGGCTGGAAGCGCTGGTGAGCACCGGGCTGCTGCCGCAGGCCGAACTGAACCTGAACGCGGCACTGGCCGCTTACGAAAACGGCCGCGCCGATTTTGCCGCGGTACTCGACGCGCACCGGCAACTGCGCCGCGCCCGCGGCGAACTCGTCAAGGCACGCGGCGATCAGCAAATTCGCCTGGCCGAGATCGAGAAATTGGTGGGAGAGGAACTATGAAATACAAATTACCGGCCGTGCTGGCGGCTCTGCTGCTCGCTGT
>DAIOGL010000254.1:0-4190 GCA_036745235.1 Sulfuritalea sp. | reverse complement strand
TGGTCTGGGCCGCACCGCCGACGCGGGACACCGAGACACCGGCGTTCATGGCGGGACGGATACCGGCGTTGAACAAGTCGGTTTCAAGGAAGATCTGGCCGTCGGTAATCGAAATCACGTTGGTCGGCACGAAGGCCGACACGTCACCGGCCTGGGTTTCGATGATCGGCAGCGCCGTCAGCGAACCCGTCTTGCCCTTGACTTCGCCATTGGTGAGCTTTTCCACCCAGGCTTCGGACACGCGAGCGGCGCGCTCGAGCAGACGCGAGTGGAGATAGAACACGTCGCCGGGGTAGGCTTCGCGGCCCGGCGGGCGGCGCAGCAGCAGCGAGATCTGGCGATAGGCCCAAGCCTGCTTGGTCAGATCGTCATAAATGATCAGCGCATCCATGCCGCGATCGCGGAAGTACTCGCCCATCGAGCAGCCCGTGTAGGGTGCGATGAACTGCGTCGCTGCGGAGTCGGAGGCAGTTGCCGCGACCACGATGGTGTATTCCATCGCACCGTGCTCCTGCAGCTTGCGCACTACGTTGGCGACGGTCGAAGCCTTCTGGCCGATCGCGACGTAGATGCAGAACATGTTCTGCCCCTTCTGGTTGATGATCGCGTCAACCGCCACCGCCGTCTTGCCGGTCTGGCGGTCGCCGATGATCAGTTCGCGCTGGCCGCGGCCTACCGGAACCATCGAATCGATGGCCTTGAGGCCGGTTTGCACCGGCTGCGAGACCGACTTGCGCCAGATCACGCCCGGAGCGACCTTCTCGATCTTGTCGGTGATCTTGGCATTGATCGGACCCTTGCCGTCGATCGGCTCGCCCAGCGCATTGACGACGCGGCCCAGCAGCTCGGGGCCTACCGGAACTTCGAGAATGCGGCCGGTACACTTGACGGTGTCGCCTTCGGTGATGTGCTCGTAGTCACCCAGAACCACGGCGCCGACGGAGTCGCGTTCGAGGTTCAGGGCGAGGCCGAAGGTGTTGCCGGGAAACTCCAGCATTTCACCCTGCATCACGTCGGTCAGACCGTGAATGCGGCAAATGCCGTCGGTGACCGAAACCACGGTACCCTCATTGCGAGCCGTGGCGGCCAACTGCATGTTTTGGATCCGGCTCTTGATCAGGTCACTGATTTCGGATGGATTGAGATTCATGGAATTGCTCCTAGTTCTTTAGCGCGGTGGCCATGGCGGCGAGCTTGCCGCGGACCGAGGCGTCAATCACTTCATCGCCGACGGCAATGCGGACGCCACCGATAAGTTCGGCATCGACCTTGACGGTCGCCTGGATCTTGCACTCGAACTTGCGTTCGAGGTCAGCCACGAGAGTCTTCAGCGTCGCATCGTCGAGGACGAAAGCCGAGGTGATCTCGGCATCCCTGACACCCTCATGAGCATGCTTGAGCTCATTGAAGAGATCGTTGATCTCCGGCAGCACGATAAGGCGGTCATTGTCCGCAAGAACACGGACAAAGTTCTGTTGGTCGGCCGACAGGCTCAGAGCGGCGCCGGAACCGGCGACATCGAGACATAGTTGCGCCAGCTGGGCGGGGCTCAAACGCGGATTGCCGATGCACTCTTCCATCTCGGGTTGAGCGGCGACAGCGGAAAGCCGCGACAGGACCTCGGACCAGGCCACGAGCGCATTTCCGCTCCTGGCCAGCTGGAACGCGGCCTCGGCATAGGGACGCGCAAGGGTGACGTTTTCGGCCATGGCGGATTACAGTTCCGACTTGAGTTGCGTCAGCAGCTCGGCGTGGGCCTGGGCATTGATCTCCTTGCGCAGGATGCGCTCGGCGCCGGCAACCGCCAGGGCAGCGACATGCTCGCGCAAGGCCTCCTTGGCGCGCTGCGAAGCGGCCGCCGCCTCGTTCTCCGCCGCCTCGCGGGCAGCATTGACGATGCGCGCGCCTTCAGCACGGGCTTCTTCGATCAACTGGGCCACTTGCCGCTCGGCTCCACTGCGGAATTCGGCAGCCGACTCGCGCGCCTTGCGCATTTCGTCGGACGCTTTCTTCTCTGCATGAGCCAGGTCGGCTTTGGCCTTGTCCGCGGCCGCAAGCCCGTCAGCTATCTTGCTCGCGCGCTCATCGAGTGCCTTCATGATGGGCGGCCACACGAATTTCATCGTGAACCACGCCAAAATGAGGAACACAACCAGCTGGGCAAACAGCGTTGCGTTCAGATTCACGGTAATCGCTCCTTAAGCGTTGGGGACGACGATTACTTGGGCAGGCTGGAAAGGAACGGATTCGCGGTGGTATACCACAGGGCAATACCGGTACCGATAATGAACGCAGCGTCGATCAGGCCGACCAGCAGGAACATTTTGGTTTGCAGCGTGTTCATCAGTTCCGGCTGACGCGCGGAAGCTTCGAGGAAGCGGCTACCCATGATGCCGATGCCGATACACGCGCCGGCAGCGCCGAGACCGATGATCAGACCGGCGGCAAGAGCGACAAAACCAACCATTTGTTCCATGACAACTCCTTTAGTAACAGTAACGGATTTAAGTTAAAAGAATCAGTGGCTTTCGTGCGCCTGGCCGATGTAGACCAGCGTCAGCATCATGAAAATGAAAGCCTGCAGGGTGATGATCAGAATGTGAAAAATGGCCCAGATGGTTCCCGCGATGACGCCGCCGACCCACAGCATCCCGCTGCCCATCGTTCCGGCCCACGCCGCGGCCATCAGGGCGATCAGCATGAAGATCAGTTCGCCGGCATACATGTTGCCGAACAGTCGCATGCCGTGCGAAACGGTCTTGGCGACGAACTCGATCAGCTGCATGGCGAAGTTGATCGGGTAAAGCACCGGATGGCTGCCGAACGGCGCCGTAAACAATTCATGCATCCAGCCGCCGATGCCCTTGATCTTGACGCTGTAGTAGAGGCAGAGCAGCAGAACGCCGAGCGACATGCCCAATGTGGCATTGAGGTCGGCCGTCGGCACGATGCGCAGATAGGCGTGGCTGGCATCATGGCCGGCAGCGGCATAGGCGCTGCCCCAGATACGCGGCAGCAGGTCCAGGGGCAGCAGGTCCATGGCGTTCATGAAGAAGATCCAGATGAACACCGTCAGCGCCAGCGGCGCGATGAAGCTGCGATCGCCATGGACAATCGACTTGGACTGGGACTCGACCATTTCCACCAGGATTTCCACCGCGGCCTGGAAGCGGCCGGGTACGCCCGAGGTCGCTTTGGCGGCAGCGAGGGCCAATATCAGAACGGCCAGCAGTCCGAGCGAGACGGACCAGAACAGAGTATCGAGATGGAATACCGACCAATCGACCAGGGCAGCCTGCTTGTGGCCAAGGCTATTCAGGTGGGTCAGGTGGTGAACAATGTATTCCGATGCGTTCGGAGCGTGCTCGGCTGCCATGATCAGGCCTTAATCAATATCGCTAACAGATTCGCTTTCAGCGCAACGAACAGCCCGGCCAGCAAGGCTAACCAGTGCAAGTCTCGATACGCCCCCGCCACGATCACGAGCAACGCCAGCGTTGCCGCGACCTTGATGAATTCACCTACAAAAAACCTAGCTACCGAAGCCCTGCCGGCTCGTGCTGCCGCCCATAAACTCAAGGCGAAAAGCAGGTTCGGAACAACTATCGCCGCGCCACCCAGCCCGGCAGATACCGCAGCATGCGGACCAGCCCAGACCCAGGCGATCCCGGCAGCAATCAGGGTTGCAACGATTTGATGAACTACAGCCCTAAACATCTATAAGACCGGGCCGCTTCCAAAAGCCCGCGAATATAGGCCATTGATCATAGGTTGTCAAACCTTTTATGGTGCAGCGCGCCATCCGAATTCGAGGGAGGACAATCGCATGCCATTGGTCACTATGAAACGGCGGTAAGTGCATTGTTCCGGCCACGAAAATCGCGCCGGTCAATCGAGTCTGGCGAGCAGGCCGTCGAGTTGATCGAGGCTGCCAAAACGGATTGTCAGGCTGCCGCCACCCTTGCGATTGGCGCTGATTTTGACCGTCGCCCCAAGCCGGTCGGACAGCTCTTCTTCCAGGCGCAGAAGATCGCGATCGGGTTTCCTGTCGCTGCCTTTCTTTGCCGGCGGATTGAGTTCCCTCGCCACCAAGCGCTCGGTTTCGCGCACTGAATAGCCCTTGTCCGCCACCAGGGCAGCGATGCGCCCCTGCTCGCCCTTGGACAGCGGCAACAGAGCCCTGGCATGAC
>DAIOGL010000253.1:0-4219 GCA_036745235.1 Sulfuritalea sp. | reverse complement strand
GTTAGCCGAAATCAAGGTCGGGCGCGGTTTCTCCGCTATGCTTTGCGGAGCGTTTCGCGCCAATCTTGACCAGGGATGATCCATCGCATGAGGCATGACTTTGCACGCCGTCTTTCAAGTATCCGTCGCGCACTGCCGGGCTTGTTCGCCGCGCTGTCGGCGCTCGCACTGCCCGCCGCCGCTGCCGACGCCCCCGCGCTGTTTCAGCAGCACTGCGCCGTCTGCCATGGCCCCGGCCGGCTCGGCGTGACCGGCCCGGCGCTGCTGCCGGAAAGCCTGTCGCGGCTGCGCAAGCCCGAAGCGATCAAGACCATCACCGAGGGCCGGGCCGCGACCCAGATGCTGGGCTTCACGGATCGCCTGGCCAAGGACGAGATCGCCGCGCTGGCCGATTACATCTACACCGCCGTGTCGCCGGCGCCGACTTTTACCGAAGCCGACATCAGGGCCTCGCGCATCGTCAGCTTCGCGCCGGGCAGCCTGCCGGCAAAACCCGCGGACGTGTTCAAGGGCGTGGACATGATGAACCTGTTCATCGTGGTCGAGACCGGCGACCACCACGTCACGGTGCTCGACGGCGACAAGCTCGAGCCGATTCATCGTTTCCCCAGCCGCTTTGCGCTGCATGGCGGACCGAAGTTCACCCCCGACGGCCGCTACGTCTTCTTCGCCTCGCGCGACGGCTGGATCACCAAGTTCGACATCTGGAACCTCAAGGTGGTGGCCGAGATCCGCGCCGGCATCAACACGCGCAACGTCGCCGTCTCGGGCGACGGCAAGTACCTCGCGGTAGCCAACTACCTGCCGCACACGCTGGTGCTGCTCGATGCCGACCTCAATCTGCTCAAGGTGCATCAGGTCCTGAGCAAGGACGGCAAGGAAAGCTCGCGCGTCTCGGCGGTGTATGACGCCGCGCCGCGCCAGAGCTTCGTCGCCGCGCTGAAGGACGTGCCCGAGGTCTGGGAGATCAGCTACAACCCGAAGGCCGACGACATCGCCGTCGGCATGGTGCATGACTTCAAGTACAAGGAAGGCGCCTTCATCCCCGGCTTCCTCAACCCGCGCCGGACCTTCCTGACCGAGCCGCTGGACGACTTCTTCTTCACCCAGAACTACTCCGAGCTGATGGGCGCCAGCCGCGAGGCCGGCAAGGGCCAGGTGGTCAACCTCGACGTGCGCAAGAAGATCGCCGACCTCAAGCTGCCCGGCATGCCGCACCTGGGTTCCGGCATCACCTGGAACTACCACCCGCCGCAAGGCGCGCAGGATCGCACCGTGATGGCCACGCCCAACCTCAAGGAGGGCCTGATCACCGTGATCGACATGAAGGACTGGAGCACGATCAAGACCATCCCGACGCTGGGCCCCGGCTTCTTCATGCGCAGCCACGAGAACACGCCCTACGCCTGGACCGATTCGATGATGTCGAAGGGCAAGGACACGCTGCAGGTGATCGACAAGCGCACGCTGGAGAAAGTGGCGGAAGTGAAGACCGATCCGGGCAAGACCCTGGCCCATGTCGAATTCACCCGCGACGGCAAGTACGTGCTGGCCAGCCTCTGGGAGCGCAAGGCCGACGGCGGCGCGCTGATCGTGTTCGACGCCGCCACCTTCAAGGAACTCAAGCGCATCCCGATGGACAAGCCGGTCGGCAAGTACAACCTCTACAACAAGATCATGCGCTCGGAGGGGACGAGCCACTGAGCCTGTGCGCGCAGCGCTGCAATGCTTTATCGTTGCGGGATCGCCATCGACCAGGGGCCCGCCCATGAGCAACAAGCACCGGAATGTCCTGCAGGCAATCTTCCACGACCCGATCAGCAGCAATGTGCAATGGCGTGAAGTCGAGTCGCTGCTCCATCATCTCGGTGCCGTTGTCGAACCGGGCCACGGCGCGCGTTTCCGCGTCACCCTGAACCGCCACGAGTTCACGGTGCACCATCCCCATCACGGCAACGAGTTCGGCAAGACCGACATCAAGTACTTGCGCGAATGCCTCGCCGCCGCCGGGGTCAGCTTGTCGAGCTACGACGCGCAGAACAAGTGAGTTGGTCCGCGGCCATGAACCCGGGCCAGGCCGGGGACTGCCTGCACGGGGGCCAAGGCGAAGGCCTTGCATCTGCGGTTGGCGAGCCCGAAGCGAGGCAGTGAGAGCGCCGGGTGATCGGCCGCGACGTGCGTACCGTCCAATGCTGAAAGTCGGCGCTGGCGATACGGCGGCCATTCGGCCGAAGCGGCCATCGATGACCGTTCTCTCTATGTTTCAGTGCGGCCGCGAGCGGCCGGCCAGCCTTGCTCCGAAACTGCCATTCGAGAGACTGCTTCACTCAGCAAGCGGGCTAACAACCATCCGGCCTACGCGGCATCGGCGCCGGCGGCCAATTCATTTCCCCGCAGGCGTCCGCGCGCCAGCTCGGCACCGAGACGCTGACCGGGGCGCCAGCGACATGGGTGACCTGCAGGGCATAGCCCATGGCGATGCCCAGAACATAGCCCGCCTCGGCCGCGGTGCTCGGCGAGGGTGCTGGCACGATGTCGCCTCTGGTGTCTCTGGAGGATTTCTCTGCCTCGATATGCGCTGCAATTACAGGCCAGCATTGGTCGAACAACTGCCTGCTCATCTGGAACATGGCGATCTCCTTGCTTATGATGGGCGCAACCGACCAGCGTAGCTTTCCCATGATCTAGAGGCGGCCGTTGCCTCGTGCCTGGACCGGTCCCTTGCTGGCGCGGTCGATGCCGGTCGAGGAACTGGCGGCGGTGAACGAAGGTCGTGCGGCCTGACTGTGCAAACTGGTGCTGGCTTGGGTCGATCCTCGGTTCTTGTCCTGCGCATTGCTTTGGGCTGCGATGCCATAACCCGGCGCGTACCCGTGCAGAATGCTGCCGTCGCCGGTGACGATGGCGCCTTGGCCGCGGCTGCTGGCGCGTAGATCGACCGCGGCCCGCGCTGAAGTCGGATTGCTTCCCGCGCTGGTCGCAGCCGGCGGCGGATGGTTGCCCGGGCTCAGCGAAAGCTCATGGGCAATCTGCCCCCAGCCTGCGCCCTGGCTGCGCAACTGGAGCACGCCGGCCATCTCGACGGTTTGCGTGGCGCCGGTGCTGTCGATGCGGGTCAGGGCCCCGCCGTTCAGCGCGAGGTTCAACTGCTGTGGCGTCGGCTCGGTGATGCCCAGCGCTGCCAGCTGGCGCTGCGCCAGCGACAGTGCTCGCGTGATGTTGCCGTAACCCATCGGCCGCGTTGCCGGCGTGAAGCTGATGCCACGTCCTGGGATCGCCGCATCCAGGGTGATCACGCCGCCGCTTCGCAGCCCGGCGACCAAGCTCGCAGCGTTTTCGGGGGATCCGGCCAGGCTCTCGAAGCGGCTCGTGATCCGGCTCGCCGGGACGGCTGCGCCGGCGGGTGCAGCAGTGCTGCCGACGATGTCGGCGGCAAGCGCCGGATTCAGGGAAAAATAGGTCGCGCTGATGGCCAGCAACCGCAGGGTGTGGATTTTCATCGTTTCGCTCTCCTTATCCATTGATCATGCGACGCTCGGTTTGCAGGACGATCTCCAGCGAGGTCGCGCTGTCATAGATCATTCCCTGCGTCGTCACCGAACGCATGCGAGTTGAATTCGGGCTGAGCACTTCCAGGGTGATCTCGATCTCGCGGTCGGTGGCGCGGGCGAGGATGACTTCCTCGTTCCCCGTGCGCTTGCTCGACAGCACCTTGATGCCCATTCGGCTCAGGGCGGCCAGGGTAGCCTGCTTGACGTCGCCCACCGGCGCGGTGAAGGTTCGGTAGGCGCGTCCGTTGAGGGTCTGGGTGACACCGGTGGCGGCGCCGACACCGAATGCGGTGATCGCCATCGCTTCGCATCCGCCCAGTAGCAGGGCGGTGCCGCCAATGGCGAGCAGTCTCCCCAGGCGGCGCCGGCCTGTGGCCCGTTGCCTCTTCATGATCCGGCGACCACGGTGTTGCCGACGATCTGCACCGGACCGCCGATCACGACGTTGGGCGGCTCGGTCTGATAGACCGTGCGCAGGCTGCCGTTGTCCATGCGCACGACGATCTTGTAGGCGGTGCTGCGGCGGCTGTTCTGTTCGATCCTGTTGCCAAGGTAGGCGCCGCCCGCCCCACCCGCCAAGGTCATCACGGTGCGGCCGTCGCCGCGTCCGATCTGGTTGCCCAGCAGGGCGCCCGTGAGGCCGCCGGCGACGGCGCCGACCCCGGTTG
>DAIOGL010000252.1:0-4249 GCA_036745235.1 Sulfuritalea sp. | reverse complement strand
TGCCAAAATACGTTGTGCCCATCCAGGAGGAGCCTTGGAATGAACGCTATTCAACCGAAAGCGCATAAAGCGGCAGACGCGGAGACATTCAAGCGCGTGTTCGAGCGCATGCACGCCGCGACGCGGCGCAGCGCGCTGGTGGAACGCGCCGCCCGGCAGGCGCGCCTTGACGCGCTGGCGGCGCTGGTGCATGACAACGCCGAACGCTTCGTCACGGCGATCTCGGCCGACTTCGGCCATCGCTCGGCGCATGAAACCCGGCTGCTGGAACTCTTTCCCAGCCTCGAGTCGATCCGCCACACCCGCTCGCACTTCGGCGCCTGGATGAAGCCGCAGCGCAAGTCGGCGTCGATCTGGTTCCGCCCGGGGCGGGCGCGCATCATCCCGCAGCCGCTGGGCGTGGTGGGCATCATCGTGCCGTGGAACTACCCGCTGTTCCTCGCCGTTTCGCCGCTGGCGGCGGCGCTGGCGGCCGGCAACCGGGTCATGATCAAGATGTCGGAATTCACACCGCGCACCGGCGAACTGCTGGCCGAACTGGTGGCGAAGTATTTCGCTGCGGACGATGTCTCGGTGGTGCTCGGCGATGCGGCGGTCGGCGCCGATTTCGCGCGGCTGCCCTTCGACCATCTGCTGTTCACCGGCTCGACCAAGGTCGGCCACGACATCATGCGCATGGCGGCGGACAACCTGACGCCGGTCACGCTGGAACTGGGCGGCAAGTCGCCGGCGATCATCGGGCCCGACTATTCGATGGAGAAGGCCGCCGAGCGCATCATGGTCGGCAAGCTGCTGAACGCGGGGCAGACCTGCATCGCGCCCGACTACGTGCTGGTGCCGGCCGGCCGCGAGCAGGCCTTTCTGGACGCGGCGCGCGCCGTGGTGGCGAAGTGCTTCCCGGAACTGGCGACCACGCCGGACTACACCTCGATCGTCAATGACCGCCACTACCAGCGCCTGAAGGGCTACGTCACCGACGCGCAGGAGCGCGGCGCCCAGATCGAGCCGCTGTCGACGTCGATGCCCGATGAAGAGCGGCGCAAGCTGCCGCCGCTGGCGCTGCTGAACGTCGATGACAGCATGCGCGTGATGCAGGACGAGATCTTCGGGCCGCTGCTGCCGGTGCTGCCCTACAAGGACCTCGACGCGGCGATTGCCTACGTCAACCAGCATCCGCGTCCGCTGGCGCTGTACTGCTTCGAGAACGACGCCGGCCGCCGCGACCGCGTGCTGAACGAGACCGTCGCCGGCGGCGTCACGATCAACGACACGATCCTGCACATCGCGCAGGAAGAGCTGCCTTTCGGCGGCGTCGGCCCCAGCGGCATGGGGCATTACCACGGCATCGAGGGCTTCAAGACCTTCACCAAGCAGAAGGCGGTGTTCTATCAATCGGGGCTCAACGGCATGTCGCTGTTCAATCCGCCTTACGGCGCGCTGTTCGAGCGCCTCACCAAATTCCTGATCCGTTGAGAGTCGGCGATGGCGGCACGGCAATTCCGCAGGCTGCTGCTGGGTGAGCTGCTCGGCTACGTGCTGCTCGGCTGGTGGCTGGTCGGGCACGCCGGCTGGACGCCGCGGCAGGCCGCCGGCTTGGCCTTGGCCGGTTTTCTCGGCGTGCGCTTCCTGATTGTCGGGCTCACCTTCGTCCTCATGCTGCGGGGGCGCGGCCCCGTGCCGGCCGAACTGCGCATCGGCCCATTCGCCGCGCTGCGCATGGTGCTGCAGGAATATGCCGGCATGCTGCTGCTGTTCGCCGCGATCATTCCCTTCGAATCATTCTGGCTCGGGCCGGACCGGCTGGGGAAGCCGCCCGCGGGGCGCCGGCCGCTGCTGCTGATCAACGGCTACCAGTGCAATCGCGGCTTCTGGTTCTGGCTGCGGCGGCGGCTCGAAGCCGCCGGCTGGACCGTGGCCACGCACAGTCTGGAACCCGTGTTTGCCGACATCGACAGCTATGTCGATGGAATCGCACGGCGCGTCGACGAGGTGCTGGCCGCCACCGGTGCGCCGCAGGTGATCCTGGTCGGTCACAGCATGGGCGGCCTGGCGTCGCGCGCCTACCTGCGCCGCCATGGCACCGCGAAGGTGGCGCGCCTGATCACGCTGGGGACGCCCCATCACGGCACCCTGCTCGCGTCCTTGGGCCTCGGCCCCAACGCGCGCCAGATGCGCATCGACAGCCCGTGGCTGCGGGCACTGGCAGCGCCCCTGCCGCCCGGTTCGGTGTCGATCTACAGTTGCCACGACAACTACGTGTTTCCGCAGCAGGCCGGATCGACCCTGGAGGGTGCGGTTAACGTCGCGATCGGCGGCGTCAGCCATATCGGCATGGCCTTTTCGCCTCGGGTGCTGGGCAATTTGATTGCAGCGCTCGAACCATCGGTTTGAATTTGAATGATCGGAAATGTCATGAGGGAATTCGATTACATCGTAATAGGCGGCGGCGCCGGCGGTTGTGCCGTGGCCGGGCGGCTTGCGGAAGATCCTGCCGTCAGCGTGTGTCTCCTGGAAGCCGGGAAGGGCGATGACCAGACCCTGATCAAGGTGCCCTTCTGCACGGCATTGATGCTGCCGACGTCGATCAACAACTGGGCCTTCCAGACCGTTCCGCAGCCGGGCCTCAACGGCCGGCGCGGCTACGTGCCGCGCGGCAAGGTGTTGGGCGGATCGAGCTCGATCAATGCGATGGTCTATACGCGGGGCCATCCCTGGGACTACGACCACTGGGCCGCGCTGGGCAACGACGGCTGGTCCTGGCGCGACGTGTTGCCGTATTTCAAGAAATCGGAACACAACGAGAACTTCCGCGACGAGCATCACGGACAGGGCGGGCCGCTCAATGTCGCAAACCTGCGGTCGCTGAACCCGTTCCAGGAAATCTACCTCGAGGCTGCGCGGCAGGCCGGCTTCAAGCTGACCGATGATTTCAACGGCGCCGACCAGGAAGGCATCGGCATCTATCAGGTCACGCAGAAGAACGGCGAGCGCTGGAATGCGGCGCGCGCCTATCTGGCCAGCCGCCCCAACCTGACGGTGGTAACGCAGACGCGGGCGCGACGCATCCTGTTTGCCGGCAAGCGCGCCAGCGGCGTGGAATTCCTGCATGGCGGCGAAATCCGGACCTTTGCGGCGAAGCGTGAGGTGATCCTGGCTGCCGGTGCGCTGCAATCGCCGCAACTGTTGATGCTTTCGGGAATCGGCGCCGGCGCCGAACTGCAGCAATTCGGCATCCCCGTAATCCACGACCTGCCGGGCGTGGGCAAGAATCTCCAGGATCATCCCGACTACATCTTCAACTACCGGGCCAAGTCGCTCGACCTGCTCGGCATCTCATTGGGCGGCTCGCTGTATTTGATGAAGGAGATCGGCCGCTACCGGCGGGAACGCACCGGCATGATGACGTCGAACGGCGCCGAGGGCGGCGGCTTCCTGCGGCGCTATCCCGATTCGCCGGCGCCGGAATTCCAGTTGCACTTCGTGGTCGGTATGATCGACAGCCATGCGCGCAAACTGCACATGGGGCACGGCTATTCCTGCCATATCTGCCTGCTGCGGCCGAAGAGCGTCGGCACCGTGACCCTCGCCAGCGCCGATCCGACCGCCGCCCCTGACATCGATCCGAAGTTCTTCGACCATCCCGACGATCTCGACGCCATGGTCGATGGCTTCAAGCTCACCCGGAAACTCATGGATGCGCCGGCGCTGGCCAATATCCGCACCGGCGAGCTCTACACCGCGGGGATACGTTCCGACGACGCGATTCGGGAAGAACTGAAGAACCGTTCGGACACCATCTATCACCCGGTCGGCACCTGCAAGATGGGCTCCGATGCGATGGCGGTGGTCGATTCCCGCTTGCGCGTGCACGGCCTCGAAGGCTTACGCGTGGTCGACGCTTCGATCATGCCGAACCTGATCGGCGGCAACACCAACGCGCCGACCATGATGATCGGCGAAAAGGCCGCCGAGATGATACGCAGCGACGCCGCGCGGGCTTAGCGCCGTGTCGCCGCAACCGGCTGGCTGTGCAAAGCCAGCCGTGGGCCGAGCAGCGGATGGGAGGGGCGGGCCTTCAATTGGCCTCAAGTGACGGCCGCTGTGCTTGACGCCGGTGATGCCGGCGTTAGCCTCCAGTGAAACTTCGCTTTCGCGTGTTCCATCTTCTGCGGGCGGTGCCCGGTGCCATGGGCGTCAGAAGTGGATGCCGCGCATGAGCTGGGTGAAGGCGACCTGGTCGGCGGAGGGC